>CAYOCE010000046.1:0-11012 GCA_964402405.1 uncultured Hyphomicrobiales bacterium
GTGATCGTTACTCATTTGTCATGTAGCTCTCTGATAGCACACGATATTCTAAATAGATTTGGACCTGATGTTGTCATCGTATCCCCAGATGAAGGGGGTATAGAAAGAGCCCAAGGAGTAGCTAATATACTACAAAGCCCTACTGCTATGATCCAGAAAAAGCGAATGAATCCTCATGAGGTAAAAATTCTAGGTCTAGACGGAAATGTTGCCGGAAAGATCACCATCATCATTGATGACCTTGTGGACTCCGGAAATACCATTTGCCGGGCTGCAGAGCTGTTAAGGGAAAAAGGAGCCACTGCTATTCATGCCTACGTAACTCATGATGTGTTATCAGAAGAGGGTGTGAAAAGAATTCAAGGATCTGTTCTTAGTTCTTTGACGCTATCCAACAGTGTCCCTACCCAACATAAGGCTGAAAAAATCCGATATTTTTCCTTGGCACCGTTATTGGCAGAGGCTATTAGAAACGCTCAATCGCAATAGCTGTAGCCTCTCCACCGCCAATGCAAATAACTGCAATGCCTCGCTTTAAATCATATCTCTCAAGGGCATTCAGCAACGTAACAACAATCCTGGCACCAGATGCCCCAATGGGGTGACCCAATACCAGCGCTCCCCCGTGGATATTGACTTTCTCAGAAGGGATTTTTAGATCGTGTATCGCCGCCATGGGAACAACCGCAAAGGCCTCATTGACTTCAAATAAATCAACATCGTTCAATGCCCATCCTGTTTTTTTCAAAAGTTTTTGAATGGCGCCAATGGGCGCAAGGGTAAAATCAGAAGGTTTTTCGCCATGACTAACACTCGCCACAATCTTGGCCCTTGGTTTTAGTCCTAGTTCGTTAGCCTTATTTTCCTCCATCAGTAAAACAGCGGCGGCTCCATCGGCAATCCCACTGGAGCTCGCGGCGGTCACGATACCACCTGGTTTGAAAGCAGGCTTAAGAGTGGAAATTTTAGTTGAATTTATCTTAAAGGGGCATTCATCTTGAGTAACTTTTTCTCCATTTGATTCAACAGAAATAATCTCATTTTCAAAAACATTATCTTGATAGGCCTTCAGTGTTTTTTCAAGACAGTGAAGCGCATATTCATCCTGCTGATTTCTAGAAAAATTATATTTTTCAGCCGTTTCTTCAGCAAAGACGCCCATTAATTTATGGTCCTCATAGGCATCCTCTAACCCATCCAGCAGCATATGATCCAGCAATTGCCCATGCCCGAGACGTTCCCCGGATCTGGCCTTTTTTAACAGGTATGGGGCATTTGTCATGCTCTCCATCCCGCCTGCAATAATAATACTTTCAGGGTTTGCCTTAAGGTGATCACTCGCCAGCATGATGGCCTTCATCCCCGATCCACAGACCTTGGAAATGGCAGTAGCGTTTGTATTGTACCCAAGCCCTGCCTTAATCATGGCTTGCCTTGCAGGTGCTTGCCCCACTCCAGCCGTTAGAACGCACCCCAGCATAACCTCATCAATCAATTTAGAATCAATAGAAGTTCTTTTTAAAATGCCCTCTATAACTGCTGCCCCCAAGTCTGGGGCTGTTACCTTGGAGAGCTTTCCTTGAAAAGCCCCAATAGGGGTACGAATGGCATCAATAATTGTAATCGTCATATAAATCCTCATCTTTAAGATAATTTGAGTTTATCGCACAAGGATTAAAAAGGAAATGGGATTGATGGGGATCACAAAAGGCAGTCCCTGATAGTGAAATTTGACAAAATATTTTTTTACTGTCATCATCATAATAAAAGACAGGGATTTAATATATAAAAAAATGAAAACACTAATTTTAGTAAGTATATTTCTTATTTTTGCTCCAGGTATATGTTCTGGTTCTGTATATATTGCTGCATATCCAACAAATTCATCCAAAAGAGTAATTATTAACAGCGAATCTCCAATAACCTCTGATGAAATATTTAGAGGAAAAACCATTGGAGGAGCAGCTCTTGATTTTTGCATTCAAAGAAAATTAAGTGCTAGTAGATGGGAAGAAGGTAGATTATCTCCAGGGTGCCATGTTAGCTCCCCTGATGAATGGCATATGACCTTAAAACCCACCAGCCTTAAAGGTGTTGAATCCTATATGTGTAAAACATTAGAGATGTTGAAAGATGTCCCCTTTGCATTAAGTTCTTTTTCTGTAAATAAAGATCACAGTAGTCACTGGGGGGTTTTACCCCTGCAATTAACGGAAATTCATGACCCCCTTAGGGAACACCTCATCTCCCATCCTCATGTTTCGCTTTTAAGATGCTCTTGTCAGGGAGGAAAAATTAAAAGAATACCAACAGAACCATTTAAAGCCTGTAAATTGGAAGATTTTGATATTTGTAAAACCTACTTTTCTACATTTTTAAGAGAAAATGAAGAAAGAGTAAGACAAGAAGAAAAGAGAAGAGGAAGAAGAATAAATAAAGAAATTCAATTTGATAAAATTTGTGCCTATGCTGAGGGACGCAAGGAAATAGGGTGTGTGACATTTAATGAACACAATGCCTGTGTTTATCATAAAAGTGAAGATAGGGAACGAGCAGAAACCTTAACTCCCGGGGATTTTCGGGGTTCTGCGCCTTTAGATTTAGAGGATGATGAGGATGATGGTCGTGTGGGGAGCTCCTCTAATGGAATGCCAAGACCTCCCTCCTCAACTAATTTTAGTCCTGTACAAGGGTCTTTGCCCTCAAGTATGTATTTTCCTTCAAGAATGGGGACACCAGCTATGAGGTCACCCTTAGGGGCATCCCCTAGTATTACAACAACGCCTGCATCAAATGGCTATAATACTCCAATCTTTTTGGACCAAACGCTTCTGGGAACCCCTTCGAGTACTTCTTCTACAACCTCCTCGAGCACCTCTTCTACAGGTTCTGTAAGTTCTACAGGTTCTGTCATTGCACCAGTTGCTCAGAAAGGCCCTAGCAGTCCTGACAAAAAAATCTCTAGTCCACCCAAAAATCCAGGGGTCACTAGCATAAGCCAAAGCGCTGGCTTTAAATCTAGGTCTAGAATTTCATTTGAAGAGCCTGAAGAGCCTTCTGAGAAATCGGCACAATCAAAGAAAGTACCATTAAATTGGGATGATTCGTCATCAGAAGATGACTCGTGATATTACTCTTCTCTTTCTCTAATTGTATAAAATAACTAGACAGCATCCATTTTATAAGGCAGATTATCAGGTAAAATATTTGATAAATAATTTTACTTTTTTTAATAGGATCCCAGAATGCAGTTTCATCCTACTATCTACTTTCATGAAGAACCTCTTCCAAAGCCCGATGTTGTTCTATTTGATTGGGATGGGACATTGGTGGATACGAAACCTTTAATTGTAGAGGCCCTAAATAAAACATTTGAAAAAATGAACCACTCTAAACGAGTGACAGTCGAAGATTTTGATAAAAATCCGGGGCATTCTCTAAAAGACTCTTTTCCCCATATGTTTAAAGATCAAGCCCAAGATGCCTTGGAATGCTTTTATCAGCACATTGAAGAACATCATTTATCTCTTTTAACACTCTTGCCAGGGGCAGATGATTTACTAAGTTTATTAAAAGAAAAAAATATAAAAATTGGCATCATTAGCAATAAAAGAGGAGACATCTTAAGAAAAGAAATAAAACATCTAAAATTAGATGATTATTTTTTTAATATTATAGGATCTGGTGATTTAGAAAGAGACAAGCCATGTCCTTCTGTAGTTAATAATTCATTGATGAATACAGGTGTTGACAAAGGTAAAAATATTTGGTTTATTGGCGACTCCATTGTGGACATGACATGCGCAAATCAAACCGGATGTCTTGCTGTATTGGTACATAATGCAACTCTTATGAAAAACCAGGGTTCCTGGCATGTTGATTTATATTGTTCTTCATGCTTGGACTTGCGTGATGCAGTAAAAAAGTGTATTATATAGGTTATATAGATATTATAGAAGTGGAATGGTGCTATGACTACCGATAAGAAACAAAATATTCAAGATGTATTTTTAAATGTTGTACGCAAAAACAAGGTTCCTTTGACTATGTTTTTGGTAAACGGCATTAAGCTTCAGGGCGTTGTTTCAGCCTTTGATAATTTCAGTGTAATGTTACGCCGTGAAAATCAAATTCAGTTGGTTTATAAGCATGCTATTTCAACAGTGATGCCTAATGGGCCCGTTAAGATGTATGATGGCGAGGAAGAAATAGAATCACATGGCGATGTCTCCATCTAATTTGCCTCTTTGCTGGGGAAAACATACCGCAGCATGAGTGATGTATATAAAACATACTTAATAAACCCTGATCTTTTTTCAAACAAAGAAGGTCAGGGTTTTTTAATGTCCTCTGATGACAAACTGCAAGAACTCATTTCCCTAGCAAAAGCCATTAATTTAGAAATCGCCCACGCTCAAACCATTCCTTTAAAGAAAATAAGACCTGCTACCTATTTAGGGAAAGGCACTGTCGAGCAATTAGGAAATTTAATTGCAACCGAAGAAATAAAATTAGTTATCTTCAATGGCTCCCTGTCCCCTATTCAACAACGTAATTTGGAAAAAGCATGGAAAGCCAAGGTTATTGACCGAACAGGATTGATTCTAGAGATTTTCGGAGATCGGGCCCGCACCCGAGAAGGTGTTTTACAGGTTGAACTTGCCACCCTTAATTATCAGCGTAGCCGCCTCGTGAGGTCCTGGACCCATTTGGAGCGTCAACGAGGGGGGTTTGGATTTATGGGGGGGCCCGGAGAATCGCAGCTGGAAATCGATCGCCGGTTGATTCAAAATCGAATCTATACGTTGGAAGGGTTGTTGGATCAGGTTAAAAAAACCCGAGGGCTTCATCGTAAGGCACGCCGTCGTAACGGGGCCTCCCTTATATCCCTGGTTGGGTATACCAACGTTGGTAAATCAACTCTATTTAACCACCTTACCCACGCCCATGTAGAGGTCAAAGATCAATTGTTTGCAACCTTGGATCCAACCATGCGGGGCATTACGTTGCCCTCTTCTAAACAGGTTATCTTATCAGACACTGTGGGGTTTATATCAGACTTACCCACCCAATTGGTTGCAGCCTTTAGGGCAACATTAGAAGAAGTCTTAGCGGCTGATATTTTAATCCACGTTTTAGATGCCTCCTCTCCAAACGTCCATACGCAAGAGCAAGATGTTTTAAATGTTTTAGAAGAAATTGGCGTATCCACTGATCAAAACATACCCGAACTATTTCAAAGTTTGAAAGAGAAAGAGTATAAAAAAATAATTCGGGTATACAATAAGGTGGACCTTTTGGATGAGGCGGCTTTAAATCAGTTAAAATTAAAAATAGGTGAAGATCCAAACACTCTTTTGATTTCTGCCTCAACTGGTGGAGGATGCAAGGATATTTTAGATCACCTTGATAAGGTTTTATCAGCACATGAGCAAATTATTGAGATCAAATTAGGGTTTGACCAAGGGAAAATTCGATCTTGGTTATATGAACATGCCCACGTTTTAGAAGATAAAAATAGAAAAAATCATATTTTTATGCGTATATCTCTTGACTCTCAGACACAAAATCGGTTTAACAAGATGTGTACATTTTCTTGCCTTTCAAGTAGTGTAGGCCAGTGATTGGTATAAGCGGGTATGGTGAAATTGGTAGACACGCCAGATTTAGGTTCTGGTGGCGAAAGCTGTGGGGGTTCAAGTCCCTCTACCCGCACCAAGTTTTAGAAATTAACGGACTTCAAAAGGTGTTCCATGAAAATTGAGCTGATTAAGCAAGAAGGGCTGTCATACCACTTCAAAATTACGATTCCTTCAAAAGACATTGAAGAAAAAATCCAAAAAAAATTAGAGGCCGCAGCGCCTGGTATTAAAATTGCAGGGTTTCGTCCTGGTAAGGTTCCTATGGATATGCTGGAAAAGCGTTATGGAGATAGCGCTAGATCTGAGGTATTGGAAGATTTGGTTTCAACAACTTCAGATAAAGTGTTGGAACAGCATAATCTAAAGCCAGCTCTGGCTCCTGAGTATCAGGTTGAAAGCTATGAAAAAAATAAGCCTCTTGTTTATACCTTGAAGGTAGACGCTTTGCCTGAGGTTAAAAATGTGGATGTTAAGAAATTAAAACTGACACGTTATAAGGCAAAAGCTGAAGAATCCAAAATCCAAGAAACGCTGGAGGCCATCGCCAAAGAAAATCGCCCCACAAGGGTGATTACAAAGTCTAGGAAGGCGAAAGATGGAGACATCGTTATCATCGATTTCGAAGCAACAGTGGATGGTAAAAAACTGCCCCAAGGATCAGCCAAGGATTATCGCTTGGAATTAGGATCTGGCCATTTTATCCCTGGATTTGAATCAGGATTGGTTGGTGTAGAATCAGGTACTGAAAAAGTACTGACTCTCCATTTTCCCGAGAACTATGTTGCACCAGATTTATCTGGTAAAGAAGTCATTTTCACCGTTACCCTCAAGGAAATTCACGAGTTTTCTACAGCTATTGTAGATAACGATTTGGCTAAAAGGCTTGGCGTAGAATCTCTTGATAAATTAAAAGCTAATGTCATCACGCATTTGGAAGGGGAATATGAAACCCTCTCCAGAGATCTTCTGAAGAATCAGGCGTTTGACCAGTTTTTGAAGGATCATAGTTTTGATGTGCCCGTTGGTATGGTGGAAATTGAGCTAAATAATATTTTCCATCGCTTAGGAGAGGAAGTTGAATCTAACAAACGAGCTGCTTACATTGAGAAAAATAAGGCTGCTTGGCATAAGGAATACCTACCTTTTGCCCAAAGTCGTGTAAGGCTTGGATTAATTTTGGCAGAAATTGCTAAGAAAAATAAAATTGATTTGGAAGATCGCGAGTTATCAAACGCTATTATTGAGAAAGCACGCCAGTTTCCAGGCCAAGAGCAACAGGTCATGAAATACTTTTTGAATAACAAGGAGGCATTAGCCAGCATCAGAGCCCCCTTGCTAGAAGAAAAGATTATAGACTATATTATAAGAGAGGCCCAGGTAACGGATAAGGACATCGATGTAAAATCCTTCTTGGAAATTGTTAAAAAAGAACTGGAAGATGAGGAACCTGAAACTAAAAAAACCTCAAAATCCAAAAAAACATGTGCGCACGGAGAGGGAGAACACGATTGTCAGGACCATTAGAGACCTATATGAATACACTTGTTCCCATGGTGGTTGAACAAACCAACCGGGGAGAGCGTTCTTATGATATTTATTCAAGGCTGTTAAAGGAAAGAATCATTTTCCTAATTGGACCTATAGATGATTATACAGCCAGCTTGGTTTCTGCCCAGTTATTGTTTTTAGAATCGGAAAATGCCAATAAGGATATTTCCCTTTATATTAACTCTCCTGGGGGATCTGTCATGGCAGGTTATGGTATTTTTGATACCATGAATTACATTCGTTCTGAGGTTTCAACCCTTTGTATTGGCCAGGCAGCAAGTTTTGGATCCTTACTTCTCGCGGCAGGTGCCAAGGGTAAACGATATTGTTTGCCAAATGCCCGTGTCATGGTCCATCAGCCCCATGGCGGCGCTGGAGGCCAAGCGACAGATATTGATATTCAGGCCCAAGAAATTTTGCTGCTCCGGGAAAAGACAAACAAAATTTATCATGATCTTACAGGGCAACCCCTGGACGTGATCGAGCAAGCCATGGAACGTGATACCTACATGTCAGCTGCAAAAGCTAAAGAATTTGGCATCATTGATCATATTGTGGACAAGCGCGCCCCAGAAGAGAAGTAGGGGACATTTTACAAAGTCTGCCGTCATCCCAGGCAAAGCGCAGGGCTACGAAGTAGCACCAGCAAAGACCTGGGACCCAGCACAAATGGGATGGCGTAGCCATCGCTTTATAGGAAAAAAAGGTGAGGACTTTGTCCTCCCATTTATGCTGGATCCCGGATCTCCCTCGCTATCGCTCGGGGTCCGGGATGACAGCGTGAGAAATACCTCACAAAACAAAGGCGTAGATACTTTTTTCATTCTTTTTGAAATTTTCCTTGGTTATGGCAACTATCTGACATAAAATAAAAATATTGAAATTTATAAACGGAGTTTTAAATGAGCAGAAACGTTTCTGATGCAGAAAAAGTCTTACACTGTTCCTTTTGTGGAAAAGGGCAGCATGATGTACGTAAGCTCATTGCCGGGCCATCGGTTTTCATTTGTGATGAATGTGTCGAGCTATGCTTGGACATCATCCGTGAAGAGGCCCGGGATAACAGTGTAAAGGACCCAGAAAATATTCCAACGCCGTGGGATATTTTCAATGTCCTCCAGGACTATGTCATTGGTCAAGAACACGCAAAGCGCGTATTGGCGGTTGCTGTCTATAACCATTACAAGCGCTTGGCCCATGGGGCTAAAAAACAGGAAATTGAGCTTTCAAAATCCAATATCCTTCTCATCGGCCCAACGGGATGTGGGAAGACGCTCCTTGCGCAAACGTTAGCACGTATCATTGATGTCCCTTTTGCCATGGCAGATGCCACAACCTTGACCGAAGCTGGTTATGTGGGCGAGGACGTTGAAAATATCATTTTAAAGTTGCTGCAAGCCGCTGACTACGATGTGGAGCGTGCCCAACGTGGTATTGTTTATATTGACGAGGTCGATAAAATCACCCGTAAATCTGACAATCCATCCATTACCCGAGATGTATCAGGTGAAGGCGTGCAACAAGCACTGCTGAAGGTTATGGAAGGCACGGTTGCCTCCGTGCCGCCCCAAGGTGGTCGTAAGCATCCTCAGCAAGAGTTTTTGCAGGTGGACACAACCAACATTCTCTTTATCTGTGGTGGAGCTTTTTCAGGACTCGAAAAGATTATTGCTGCCCGTGGTCAAGAAACATCCATCGGATTCGGGGCCGAAGTTCGCAAACCCGAAGACCGTAATTCCAATGAAATCCTAAGGTCTGTAGAACCCGAAGACTTATTGAAATTTGGATTGATTCCTGAATTCATCGGTCGTTTACCTGTGATTGCAACGTTGGATAATCTAGATCAAAAGGCCCTATCCCAAATCCTAAGCGAACCTAAGAATGCGCTAGTGAAACAATATCAAACTCTCTTTAAGATGGAGGGGGTTGATTTAGAATTTACCCCTGATGCTCTTGAAAGAATTGCTAACAAGGCGCTTGAGCGTAAAACAGGGGCCAGAGGCCTCCGGTCTATCATGGAAGCAGCACTCCTAGAATCCATGTTTGAAATTCCCAATTATGAAGGGGTTGAAAAACTAGTCATTACTGCTGACGTCATTGAGCATAAAAAACTTCCCTTGCCTCTGGATACTCGTAAGCTAAAGAAAGTGACCAAGAAAAAAGGAAAAGGCACCTTTGGGGCCTCCCCAGAAAAGAAGAAAAAAGATACAGCTTAACCATAAAATATTAGTGTCATCCTGAGCCGTGAACATTGCTAACGTACGTAAGGATCCAGTACATATGAGAGGGCTCAGCTCCTATGCGCTGGGTCCCTCGACGACGCTCGCTAAAGCTCGCTGCTCAGGATGACGAAAAAGAAGGTATAATTTTATTAACAGGGATAAAGATACTAAAATTATGAAAAATATTTTATCTGCAGCATTCTTTTTGTTCTCAGCACTTATTAATATAGGTGCCTCTCAAAATATAGTTAATGAAAAGCCAGTAAATGTGGGGGTTATTAATAATCCCCCCTTTGCCATTCATAATACTCTTGATAATACATGGGAGGGATTGGGGGTTGATTTATTCATAAAAATAGCCCAAGACATAGGGCTTTCTTACACGTTTACTGAAATAAAAGATTCTAGCTCTATCAATCTGAAAAACATACGGGATGAGTATGATTTTATTATTGGAAATATTCCTTATTGTCCTGAACTTTCTACCCATTTTCATTTATCAATCCCTTATTATATAAAAGGGTATAGCATTTTAGTTAGAAACGAATCTAACTTAAAGACAATGATATATACGATTATAGACAATATTTTCTCTACTAATTTCTTTTGGGTTACCGTTTCTTTCCTTTTAATAGTGCTTACTTTTGGTTTTTTCATGTGGTTATTTGAACGAAACCACAATAAATCCGTTTCCAAGAAAATGTTCCCTGGAATCTTTAATAGTACATGCTCTGGAATTTTTGCTTTTACAGGGGTTGGATGGGAAGATATGTGTCCACAAACTCGAAAGGGTCTAATAACAGCCACATTATTTGCAATTTTTAGTGTTTTGGTTGTATCCAATGGCGTTTCTGTTGTTACATCCCTTCTAACAAGACACATCATGAAGAGTGATTTAGAAGACTTTAATGATTTAAGAAAAATGAGGGTTGGGGCTGTTTTGGACGATGATGGTCACCTAAGTAGTTTTTTGGATCAATACTATTTTAGATATACTCCCATCAAAACATTCGAAGAGGGCATTAACCTGTTAGAGGCTAAAAAAATAGATGCCATCATCGGAAGCGCACCTGTCATAGAGTATTATGTAAAACAAAACCCTCAACCCAATTTTAAAATTTCCATGCTCAATATGGGAATAAATTATTATGGATTTTTGGTTAACCCCCGCAATCCAGGTCTCAGAACCATCAATTCTAAAATCTTAACCCTTACGAATCAAGATTTTTGGCGCAAAGCCCTGTTCAAATATGGAGATGATGGGTTTAAATCACCTTCTTGATATGGTGGTCTTTTTCAGCGTAAGAATCTAAAAATCTGTGATTAGGGTTTGATTGCTTTCATGAAAAATCCCACACCTGGAATTCTACTATTTCTCAAGAAGCCCTTACAAATAGAAAGCTTCTGTGTGATTTAATGGCGCGGCATGGATTTAGAAACTATGAGAAAGAGTGGTGGCATTTCTCATTGATTGATGAACCCTTCCCTGAGACCTATTTTGATTTTGTAATTGGGTAGGCCGATTCAAAAAATTACCGTCATCCCAGGCAAGTGAGAAGTAGCCCCCAATACCGTCATCCCGGACCGTGAGCGAAGCGAG
>CAYOCE010000047.1:0-10870 GCA_964402405.1 uncultured Hyphomicrobiales bacterium
CCACCTACGCTAAAGCTTCGGTGGACAAGTCGTCCTCCCATAATCCCTAGGTTCCGGATCTTTGCTGGTGCCCCTGCAGGGCCTCGCGCTTGCGATCCGGAATGACGGCATAACGGTGTATCAGTCAGGACGTATACGTTGAATCAACTTTTTGATTTCTTTTGAAACAAGAGCCTCAGCTAAGGCTGGCAAATTATCATCTAACCATTCTTTTAACATGGGACGTAAAGTCTTCAAAACCAGCTCTTCTACCGTCGTAGGGTTATGGGGTCTAGGGCGACTTTCCTCTTGAGAGATTTCTTGAACTGTATCCGCAAGTTTTGCAAAGGAAGACCTTGCAGCACATGCAGCCGCATGAGACACCATTTCTTCAACACCCTTAGAATCTGCTGCTTTAGAAGATATCGTTGGTGCTTGGTGAAATTGATCCATAGTGCTAGATGAAATATCCCAACCATCCAAGGCATTGTCTTTTAGAAATCCACCTTCTCCATGGTTTTCTATATTTTTGACGGATCCATCTTCTTGGATTTGATGATGAAGCTCTAACACATCTTCTGTCGGATCAGCAGGACCATAAGAGTGTCCCATGGACATTGATTGAGCTCGTTCTTCAGAAAAAACATCACGGGATGATCCTTGTGAAGGGGGTGTATATGCGTGTTTTTCCTCATCCTGAATCATTCCTCTAATGGATGCCAGAACGGTTTCCATTGAAACTTGGTTTTCTTTATCACGCATGGTAATTCTCCGCATCCTGTTTCTGTTCCATCTCCATTAGTTTGACAGCTTGAGGGTCATTACCCCCCATCGCCGTCGTTTTTGATTCTTGGATGTCTATTCCCCACAGCTGATCCATTGCTTGATATTCAATCTCATTTACATCTGTAGAAGCAATTCCCAAATTTAGATTCTTAATCGTGAGCGTACCCATCATACTTAGTAATTGATAAGCAATTGCAATTTGATCTCTTTCAGCTGAGACCAAAGAAATACGAGCTTCATAATCTTTACCTTCAGCCACCAAAACATCTGTATAGGATTTATTTCCCACCTTGAATTCTTCTTGTACTTGTTTCACTGCAAATTCTGAGGTTTCCACCTGTTTCTTTCGGGCAGCGATTCTTGCAGAATAGCTTTGAAGTTGTGCCCAATACCCATTTACCTTCCCCAAAACAGCGTTTTGGGTATCGGCAATGGTTAACCTCTGGGCAACGGCTGCTTGCTTTTTCTCTCGTACAGCCGCTTGATTATACCCTCGAAAATCTAGGGGAACACTTAGTTGAACTAAAGCTGTTGCGTCATTCGTATTTGTTTTGTTGTAGGAGCCAGGAAAGTTTCTATAAGTGCTACTTTTTAGATCTCGGCTTCCGCTTAGTTGAAGGTCCAAGCTTGGTAAAAGGGCACTGATAGCTAAATCAGTCTCAGCATCTGCTGCCTTGTATTTCCCAGATTGAATCCTAACCTCAGGGTTGTTTTTCATAGCTATTTTAATTGCCTCTTCCAAAGTGGGAGGCAGTAGATGTGACGGCATTGCCGGTTCTTCCATATCGATATAAGGTAATTCCCCTGTTGTGGAGATATAGGTGGTTTCGCTGGCCGTTAAGTTTGCCTCTGCTTCAATTTTTTTAGCCCGTGCCTCTGCAAGATAAGATTCGGATGCCACTACAGCTGTGATTGTATCCTCACCCACTTCATAGCGAATTTTTGCAGCCTCAACCTGCTTTTCCAGGTTTTCCATATTCTTTTTGGCAATTTCCACCAATTTACGATCTCGTGCTACATCTAGATAAGCAGTAACGGAATTTAGCAATGTTTGAATTTCTTTTTGCGTAAGAGTCGCATCCGCTATTTTGATGCCTGCTTCAGCACCTGCAACCCTAGCAGTTGTATCCCCTCCACTATAAATATTCTGCTTGAGCGTCAGACCGGTTTTAGCATCATTGATTTGCTGCTTCAAAGTAGAGACACGCCCAGGTTGCTTAACTTGATTAAAGGTTGTACTAGCGGATGAATCAAAACTAAGAGTCGGCAACCACAAACTACTACTTTTGGCTAACG
Organism: uncultured Hyphomicrobiales bacterium; assembly: GCA_964402405.1. GTDB lineage: Bacteria > Pseudomonadota > Alphaproteobacteria > UBA7879 > UBA7879 > CAYOCE01. The sequence goes on from CAYOCE010000047.1 coordinate 2,062, forward strand.
CTTCAGCAGAAGATTGTAAACTGCTTTGACTCGCAGCAAGCCCAGAACTATACCCTACCCCTTTTATCAACGCATTTTTGATGGTGCCTTTAGGGGTTGTTGCCTTTTTCTCATCTGCTTTGATATCTTTATTAAGCGTTGCCTCATCTGATTTAGCAGGCGCTGTGTCATCAGATGTTGGCTGTAGTGTTTCAATACCGGAATCACTAGAAATAGTCTCTTCTTTGGCTGCAGCACTTGTCATAAGGATCATCACCATAAGACTACTTAGTCCGAGACCCTTTAATTTATCCGCGCTCATCTTTATTTTCCTTGTATTTAATATTGCTTTTGAATTTTTCATATGCTTTTCATATCATACCCATTTTTATTTTTCCATAAAACTTTACGGAAAGATATCTCCCCAATTCATTTTTTTAACATCTTTATAGGATTTCTCTTTTTTACTGATAATTTGACGCATCACTCCCTGTTCTGAACAAAGATCCAAAACAATATGTCCTTTATTTTTCATAGGTTTTTTTAGAATCCGATGGCCTCTGGGGAGATAGTGTTCTTTAAGGGCAATCAAGTAAGAATATTTTTCATCCTCCCAATTCAATGTTCCTTCTTTGATTTGTTGATGGAGGGGATTCCGATTAAGGCGTGTTGAAAAATGACACCAATCCTTTCCAATCATAGGACACGGGGCTTCATGACCACACGGGGCATAGCAATAAATGCCCTTTTCAATCAAATAAGCGCGGGCTTTTCGAATGACTTCAAACCCTTTGGGTGTTCCTGTATCAATTAAAATTAGTCCTTTAATAGCAGAGCCAAGGGCAAAATCTAATGCTTGAAACAAGGTTTTTTCAGGTAATTCTGATAACACATAACTAAGAGTCACCAAATCATGGGGATCAAGATCTTTTAAATCTAAAATATTTTTTTGAACCAGGGTACAGGGGGGTGAAAAAAGGGAGGCAAAATCCTTTGCAAGCTTTAGCATATAAGAATTATTTTCAATCCCGGTGATTTGTTGTAGATCTTGAAAATGTGCGCACGCTGCCCATAACAGCGTCCCCGGCCCTGTTCCCATGTCCATTATGCTAGAAACAGAGACGTCTTTAGGAAATTCAGCTAGAACCGCCTTAATCACCGCATAGGTGGCAGGGAGCCTGACAGCTACGTAAACACAAGCTTGATCTTCAGAGGAAATTGCCCTTGTCTGAAGATCTGTACCTTCATGATATGTTTTGCTGATATCGCGACTTAAGGCTTGTAAATCCTTTAAGGATATATGTTTCAGCTTGTTTTGAATTAACGTGTGAATAGGGGAAGGAAAGGACATGAAACCCTGCTTTGGAAAATTGATTTACTGGATAAATATAATCTGAATTTAATGAAATTACACTATTCATTTTTTAACCACTCCAACTTCCGTCGAAGGGATTAGAAAGCTGATAAATACTCGATCTCAAGAGATATATTAGTTGTTGCTATCTTTTTCATGTTATTTTTTTATCTTTTTTTTCTTGACAAAACATTCTTAAAGTTATAAAAACATAAAATCCTTGTAAAACAAGCCGTATATTGGCTTTTCTTGACAGGGGTGGAAGAATTTATAAATTATGCCTTGATTTCTTTTTGAAAATAGGGCAGTTTTATAACGAAAAAACATAACTAACCCTTAATTTAGTGTGGTGGTATTAAATGGATTTTGAACGCTTAAGAAGTTTTTATATTGTTGCTCGAGAAAAAAGTATTAGCCGGGCGGCTGGAATTGTTGGACTCAGTCAACCTGCGATTACGCGCCAGATTCAATCTCTGGAAGATGCGGTTGGGGTACGATTACTCAACCGTCATGCAAGACGTGGGATTGTTTTGACATCTAAGGGAGAGCTCTTCTTTGAGCGTACCAAACAGGTACTTTCAGAGATTGACTCCCTTAGCACCTGTCTCCATGCAGATAGAAAGCCAGAAGGTAAACTTTTGATTTCTTGTAACCATGGCAGCGCTTCCCTATGGTTAACGCGCCTTCTTCCAGGATTTATGAAGGACTATCCTGATGTTCATGTGCAAATTCTTTGTACGGACGAGGAAATGGACTTCAAAATGCAAAGGTCAGACGTGGCTCTTACCAGCTATGTTTCCTCAGAACAAACAGACTTGGTTAGTATTTTTCTAGCTAAGATTCACTTGAAGGTTTACGCCAACACTCAATATCTGAAGAAATTTGGAACTCCTGGGAAAGCCGAAGATTTGGACCAACACAGGATTCTATCCTTTGGAGGCATGCCCAATCAGGACATCAGGTTCATTGATTGGTTGCTGTGGGAAGGGGCATCGGATGGAAAAATCCGTACGCCATACCTTCAGGTCAATTCAAACGTGGCGCTTTATGAGGCAGCGAATCGGGGCATGGGTATTGTGGCACTATCCCAAATGACTCAAATTCCTTCTGATACAAAGCTGGTGAATATTCTGCCTGACTTAAAAAGTCCTGAGGTCAATTACTATTGCGTCTATCCAAAAAACAATGAGGATATGCCTAATGTGAAGGCCTTCAAAAGCTACCTACAAAAGGTCGCAGCTGAAGAGTTGTAATATTGGCTTCAAGATGCTTAAAAATAAGGGGTGCTCTTTAGGGGCACCCCTTTTTTCTTTATGACGATGTTGAAAGTGCTACCGCACGTGGACCCCCGCCTCTGCGGGGGTGGGTTGAAAAGGGTCTAGGGAATAAGTAGAAAGGATACATTTTACTCCATACAAACCATCCCCTCGAAGGGAGGGGAGCCACGTGCGGTAGCACTTCTATGACCACAAAAAGGCCATCAAACTCCCTTAACAAACCACCCCCGCGGAGGCGGGGGTCCACGTGCGGTAGCACACTGCACTACCCAGAAGCATCTGTGGATCCCCCCTTCCGTGGAAATGATTAGAAAAAATTAAATTTATTAGATAAGTCTTCCCAATTAGGATTAAAATCATTAATTAGCCGTATTTTCCAGGCTCGATTCCATTTTTTTATTTGTTTTTCCCGAGTAAGAGCACTTGCTCTGCAAGAGGTGCCTTGATAATACACCAACATATGAACATTATATTTTTTCGTAAATCCTTCGGCTAAGTTATTTCTATGAATATAAACCCGTCTGGCTAAATCAGATGTAAACCCTACATATAGGGTCCCATTTTTTTTGGAAGCCAAAATATAAACATAGTACGTTTTGTCTAAATTCATTTACACACCTCATATATTTTCTATTATAGTTTTAGATATAATTTTTGTTTATGTCAATTATAAATAATATAAAAAGTTGTGGGTGGATATTCTTTCTTTTGATCCATTGAAAGTGCTACCGCACGTGGATCCCCTCCTCCGAGGGGATGGTTTGTTAAGGGAATAGGTGGATAAGGGGATGGTTTTTAAGGGGGATGGGGGAATAAGGGAATAGTTAGACGGGGATAAGAACAAGAATAAGTGTTACCGTGAGTGCTAGGCGGCCTAAATCAGCCCCTCAACTACCTGAAAAATATCCGTAGCAATGATATCCTTAGACCTGTTGCCATCTATCACATGGTAATGGGGGGAAGATTGAGCGATTTCCAAAAATCCTAGTCTCAATCTTTGATGGGATTCTAGCTTCATGCGCTCAAAACGATCAGTTGAAATTTCTTTATTTTCTTGGGCACGCAGCTGGGCACGTTGTAATCCAATTTCAGGAGGCACATCCAAAATGAAGGTAAGATCCGGCCTACAATTTTTCAAGACCAGATGTTGTAGCGTTTGCAGATCTTGAAGACTGACCCCCCGAGCGTACCCTTGATAGGCCGTTGTGGAATCAGCAAAACGGTCACACAAAACCCATTTACCCTCATCAAGGGCCGGTTGAATCACCTTAATCACATGATCATGCCGTGCCGCATACAACAGTAACGCTTCGGACAATCCATCCCACCGGGCATCATCCCCTTCCTTTAGAAGTGATCTGATTTGTTCGGCCCCAAAGGTTCCCCCAGGCTCCCGCGTAATAATAGCTTCAATGCCATGCCTGTTTAATGACTCCTTCAAAAGTTGGATCTGGGTACTCTTGCCAGCCCCCTCTCCTCCTTCGAAAGAGATAAATCTACCTTTCATTAATTAGCGCCCAATAAAAGATATTTGATAGCCGAGCTCACCCGCGTCGTAACGCCAACTTCCTCAACATCTTCGCCTGCAGCTAAGGGGATGGTAATGGGGGTAACATTGGTTCCTGTTACCGTCAAAGTCCCCACCTCTTGACCTTGTTTGATGGGGGCACCAATAGGACCATGATAGGTAATTTGGGCCTTAAGCTCCGCTTTTGCAGAACTGGGTAACAATAAACTAATATCCTGAGCAGCTACCAAGGGGACCGTTGATTTCTTCCCCAACCACACATTGGCATTATCAACTACTTGGCCTTTGGCAAACACTTTATGGCGTTTGAACTCCCTGAATCCCCAACGAATCAAGTATTCTCCGACCTTGGAGCGTTCATTCATATTCTTGGTCCCATTAATCACCACAATGAGGCGCATACCATCCTTTTCAGCAGAGGCTACCATGCCAAACCCACCGGCATCTGTGCTGCCTGTCTTCAGGCCATCCACGCCTAAGCCTTCTTTATAAAGCAAGGGATTTCTATTGCCTTGTTTGATGTTGTTGTACGTAAAGTCTATTTCCTTAAATAGAGGATAATATTCTGGGAATTGATTGATGATCTCCCGGGCAATAATGGCCAAATCCCTTGCCGTACTATATTGATCTGCGTGGGGCATTCCTGACGCATTTTTACAAACGGTATTAACGGCCCCTAATTTTTGGGCAAGTTCCGTTAATTCTCGGGCATAGGCTTCTTCTTCTCCAGCCAGTCCCTCGGCAATCACTGTACAGGCATCATTTCCCGACTGTACAATGACGCCCCGCAATAGGTCCTCTATGGTCACTGTCGTGTTAGGCTCGAGGAACATGCTGCTTTCTTCTTTGGTATGACTCTTCCAAGCATTGGCACTAACAGAGAACGTATCTGTGAGTTTCAAACGTCCATCTTTGAGGCGCTGAAATAAGGGAATTATGGTCAGAATCTTAATCATAGAGGACGGCGCCATCTTTTCATCAGCATTCTTTTCATAAAGAACCTGTCCTGATTGAACCTCCATGACGATGATTTGCTTTGCCCGATCTAGAATAGGCGTATTATCTGACTGAGCTTTAGCTGATCTAGATGACGAGGCTTTTACTTTTTTCGCATCAACGACCGAAGTCAGCAAAGTTACCATTGGCAAGATTACTGCAATAGCAAGGCATATTTTTTTACTTAGTCTCATTTAATTTCTCCATTAATTAATCCATCAACACGCGAGCATCGGAATGACCCGCCTCTATAACTTTCTTCAGAACAGCTTTGACCTCGGCTGTATCATCCAAAGGTCCTAACCGAACACGATACAATGTTTTATCCTTGCCCTTCGTCGCCACAATTTTCGAATCCCCAATATGGGATAGCTTTTTAACAACTCTTTGGGCATTTTCCTTATGGGAATAAGCCCCGATTTGGATATAGATATTTCCATCTGGAGAGGCAGACACATGCTCAGGCAATGTTTTTTCACTTACTGTTTTATTAGATTCAATTTCCCCTGTAATATCCATCATTTCAGAGGATGGAACCCTGGAAGGCTTTTCGATACGTGTCTTACCAGAAGATGTGGCAATTACGGTATGTTGCACGGGGTTGGTGTCTAAAATAGGCGCTGCCATTTTATCTTCCATAACAACCTCACCCGCCGAAACTGCTGAATCTTCAGGGATTGCAAGAGAAGAAGAAGCAGCCTGACTTGGTTTGAATAGCTTCCCTTGGGACAAAGACGCAACCGTCATGCTTTCTTCTGGCAATAACTCCACACGAACCTTCGTCGTACCTTTGTCAACAAATCCCAATAATTGGGCAGCTTTACGGGATAAATCAATCAATCGATCATTAACAAAAGGTCCCCGATCATTGACTCGAACGATCAAGGATCTCCCATTGGATAAATTCGTCACCCGCACAACGGATGGTAATGGCAACGTTTTATGGGCAGCGCTAACCAAATTCATGTCAAAAATTTCCCCATTGGCGGTTTTCTTTTGGTGAAAATCTGGCCCATACCAAGAGGCTATTCCAATTTCATCATACTTGTAATCTTCTTTGGGGAAATACCAAATTCCATTAACCTTATAAGGCTTGCCTAACTTATAAATTCCTTGACCTCTAACCCCCATCCAATCAGGGCCCGTAGGACCAACGCTTCCTGCAGTCCCTGGGGCTCCTTGTCCTACTTCATAAGGGGTGCCTTCTTGAGATTTCTGAAATCCTGGTCTTTGATCCGAGCAAGAGGTCAACAATAAAGTGAGGGCGAAAACTTTTAGAATCGATCTACATTGATTGGATATCATTTAATTCTCTTCTTTCAATTGGTCAGCCAACATGCCAACAGCCACTGCAAATAAAAAGGACTTGTTCCATTTAAGGATGACCTTAAAATTATTAAAAACCAAAAAAGCTTTCCCCGCAGAATTTACTTTCTTGTCCTGATCCAGGATAATAATCGAACCCAAATCGTTTGTCACTGGCAATTTTTTCCCATTGAGCAACTTAACCTTTAAGGCTGACCAGGCGGGTACATTTTTCTCAGTCTCAAGTCCCACTAAGGTTGCATCAAAATTTTTAGGAAGATGCACGGGATATCCCCAAGGTTGCCCTTCTTGCCAACCACTATTACGTAAATAATTGGCAATGGAGGCCATTACATCGGGGATAGAATTCCATATATTTGGGGAACCAGTGCCTTCATGGTTCACCGCATGGCTCCAGTAACTACTGGGCATAAACTGGGTTTGCCCCATGGCCCCCGCCCAGGATCCCTTCATGTTTTCCAATAAAACATGCCCTTCATTCAGAATACGCAAGGCATGAAACAACTCTTCCTTGAAAAATTTCTCCCGCCTGCCATCAAACGCCAAGGTTGCCAGAGCATGAATCACCGGAAATTTCCCCACCTGTGCCCCATAGTTTGTTTCAATTCCCCATAGGGCCAAGATATATTGGGGTTGAACTTTGTATTTTTCAGAAATAGGGACAAGGGTTTCCTTAAAGGTTTCAAATTTCTTTTTACCTTTTAGAATATTTGGAAGGACCCTTTTCAAAAGGTATGAATCTAGAGTCGTTGTGAACTCAGGTTGCTTGCGATCAAGGGTAATGACCTTTTCTGCGGGCGCCTTGAGGCCTTGAAAGGCTTGCTCCACAATCTCTGGGGAAATACCTTTATCAATAGCCTCTGCTTTGATATTTGCAACCCAAGCCGCAAAATCTGCAGCGGCAACAGGCCCTGTCCAGAGGAAACAAGATAGAAGGAAGAATAATCCCCTTTTGAACCATCCCAACGAAAGTCGGGATCCAAGTGCATGAAACACCATCAAGCACTTGAAAATACAATTGCTGCATGGACCCCGGCTTTCGCCGGGGTGGTTTTGAAAAAATATGGGTATAGATCGCTGCATGTGAAGCCCCTTAGTATATATAATTTATGGCATAGATTATGAGGCCGGACAATATAGAAAGAACCCATAAAAAAACCCGGGGGTGACCCCGGGTTTTTGACGAAATACCGTATGATGTTGACTTGGATCCCAACTTCCCGGCTACGCCTAACGGCTATGCCGTGGCGAGTCGTCGGGATGGTTCATTAGAACTTGTATCCAATACCAACCTTCGCCACAACACTGCTAACCTTCAAGGTTTGTGGGAAAGTTCTGGCCGATGAAGCCTGTGTACTAGGTGCATTAAATGACTTCTTCACAGGAATGTCGTAATCAACCTGGAAGCGCATGGTCATACGTTCTGTGATCATGCCTTCGATTCCAAGGGATGGAACAAAATGGGTTGTGGTAAACTTCTTACGCCAGCTTGCTCCAAGAGTGCCTTCCAATCCACTATACTTAAGTTCATGTCCTTCAAATTGAACACCTAGACCTAAATATACCAAAGCCTGTTGGGAGAACACGCTACGACCAAGTCGTACACTAACCCCGCCATGCCAAGGTGATTTATATTGACCAGTTGTATGCTGACCCGATACTGAAAGAATTGTAAACTTCTGAAGTAATGTATTTAAACCAAAGTTACCTTCAAGGCCTGCATAGAAATTGCCCCAGAACTTACCATATCCTGTATACAGATTAAACACAGCGCTAGAATTTCCTAATTTTACTTGTGAATAACCAGTGGCTGGATCTCCGTTAGAGAATGTATTCTTTAGATCTAAATAGTTATTCGCAATACCTGCGGCCAAACCAATGTAGAACCCACCCATATTGCTAGAAGGCATATCTGCTCTAACAGAACCAGTAGCAAGAGCTGCAACTGCAGCCGCTGATAAAAGTAATTTTTTCATTTCAAAAACTCCATAATAAAAAATAAAATAATTTTAATAACTGTACCTTAATAGGAGAGCTAAAAAAAACCTAGCCTTTCCCAGCTAAAAACTCCTTATCCACCAACAAAAGTTGCTAAGTTGCAACACCCTTACGAATTAATACATAGATGGCCCCCTGCCCCCCGTCATGAATATGGGCACCTGATATGGAAATGATTTTTTCCTGAAGCGGAGGTATCCCAAGCCACAAGGGCACATGTTGCTTTAGAATACCGGGGGAGTCCAAAGAGGGCCCCTTTCCCGTGATAATTAAAACACACCGCTTATGCTGCTGCTGACAAGTATTGATAAAATTGATTAAGTTTTGATACGCCTGTTGTTGCGTCATCCC
>CAYOCE010000048.1:0-9197 GCA_964402405.1 uncultured Hyphomicrobiales bacterium
CATAGACGCGCGCGCGAGAAAGTGCCCTTTTGGCCGCTCCGGCGAAAGTGGTCTATCAGCGTGAATGAATCTCTTTCCCTTGAGAGAGAGAAAGAATAAGATGATTTTGATAAAGGGAGATGGGGTCTCAGGGAACGCTAACGCGGGCGAGGCTTTGAATATTACTGGCTCTCTTGGACCCCGGCTTCCGCCGGGGTGGGCCGAGAGGGGGAGAAAGTATAGTGCCACATGGATACGCAAGGCATTTTTCTCCTCTGTGAATCACCCCGTTGAAAAACGGGGTCCAGGCGCATTTAGACCCTCAAAGCTTTTCCCGCGTTAGCGTTCCATGGACCTCCGCCTCAGTGGGGGTGATCTAAAAAATAAATTTTAATTATCCAAATTTTTCTCTTGACAAACTATAAAAATAATTATATTAAAAATAAAGTTTTTATATAATTATGGATATCCTATGACAGAAACACCCTACATCTCTTTCAAAGAATATTTAATTAACGAAAGGTATATAACTTCCCAAAGCATTGTATTATCAATGGAAATGGGGAGTCATACCAACCTATCGTTTCTACAATCTTTGGTTGATTTGGGCGGAATCCCCGAGGAAACACTCTTAACAGCTATTCACCATTTTTCAGGAATTTCTTCTTATGATCCAAAATCTCTTCCCTCTTCTGAAATCATTAAGCAGTTTCCCAAAATTCTTGCGTATCAAGGCCCAGGATTTCCCATCAGCATCACCGAAACCCATGTTCATTTTGTTTTAGCAGATCCCTTTGATGAAGATTTCCAAACTATTATTCGCCGTTTTTTCAAAGATAAATCCATTCAGTTTTATTGTGCATCCGCCGTTACAATTTTTGAAATCCTGGATAAAATCTATGGAAACACCCAAGATTTTGAAGCGATTTTATCCCAGTTTGATGATTTCTTTTTACGCAGTCAAAAGATCAACCTTCAGGAATCTCCCCCTACTCAGTTTGTAGAGGCCCTTTTGAAACAGGCAATTCTATCCAATGCCTCCGACATTCATCTGGAACCTGAGGAGCATACGTTGCGAATACGCTTGCGCATTGACGGGGAACTTCATCCCCTGATCACCACCCAGAAAAAATACTACGCGCCTATTTTGATTCGACTAAAGGTCATTGGTCGCATGAACATTGCCGAAGGTCGATTGCCCCAAAGCAGTCATCTACGTCAATCTATTTTGGGAAAGCAGGTGGACTTTAGACTATCAACCCACCCTACCCTCCATGGGGAAAACATGGTGATTCGCGTGTTGGATTCCAAAGGATCTGCCCTTACATTGGATCACCTAGGGTTTGAAGAATCTTCCTTACGACAGTTAAAAAAACTGCTGAATCAGCAAGAGGGGTTGATTGTGGTCACGGGTCCTACAGGATCCGGGAAGACGACGACCCTCTACGCCATCCTCAGGTCCATGGCGCATCTGCAAAAAAACATCATGACCCTCGAGCAACCCATCGAATATCGCCTGCCTTTCATTCGCCAAACAGAAATCCCCGAAAATCATGAATTCCTGAATTTTGCGGCGGGCATCAGATCTATCCTCCGCCAAGACCCGGATATTATTTTGGTAGGGGAAATCCGGGATCCAGAAACGGCAGCTATGGCCATCCGAGCCTCCATGACAGGACATTTGGTACTAACAACACTTCACACTCATGATGCCCTAGGGGCTATCAATCGTCTGCAAGATTTGGGCGTTTCTGCCCATCACATCAGCGACCATCTAAAGGGGATTATTGCCCAGCGCCTGGTGCGGTTGATATGCCCGGAATGCCAAGCTAAAGGATGCGAAATCTGCCAGGGGATCGGATTTAAAGGACGTCAGGCCATGGAAGAAATCATCACGATATCCCCTAATCTTCAAACGCATATTCGCGAAAATGTTTCTGCTGTAAAACTGAGAAAAACCATAGAAGAGGAAGGGTTTGAATCGATGAAAACCAAAGGCTTGCGTTTAGTAGATCAAGGCAAAACCACCCTCGAAGAATTGGAAAAGATTATCAGCCATGACCTATAAGAAGAATGAGTTGATGATCGCTTTTATAACACACCTTCGGGCATTTGAAAGTGTGGGAACACCCCTATCCAATAGCATTCAGATATTTCTGGATCAAATTCCTACATCCCGTTTCAAGAAAACATTGACCTCTGTTTTAAGAAACATCCATGAGGGACGATTCTTTGCCACCAGCCTAAAGGCACATCCAAAAACCTTCACGCCCTTTATCATTAGCTTGATGGAAATGGCAGAGAATACAAATACACTGGGGAATGCCCTGGATCAAATCAAGGAGCACCTCCTGTGGACCTCGACACAGAAAAAACTGGGCATCAGTCGTCTTAGATACCCAGCGCTTTTAGGGTTACTGTTGATGGTTTTGATGGTTGTTTTAGCCATATACCTTGTCCCTCAAATCACGAAATTCACCAGCGAAATGGGGGGCGAAATTTCGCCTACTCTCCTATTTTTGATAAGGACTGGAGGATTTATGGAAAGGCATTGGATTTTCTTAGGCTCTAGCTTTTTACCAGTGTCTATTGGGATCAGTGCTGTATACAGGCTCAACCAATCCTTTCAAAAAACAATTGCGAGGTATTTTTACCAGATTCCCTTTATGGGCAAGTTATTGCTGGAGATGGATCTTGCGATCTTAAGTCATATTTTGAAAATCACTCTCTCGGCCCATTTGAATTTACTGGAGGCCCTGAAGATTGCCGAACATAACCTCAAAAATCCCGCCCTTAAAGACACGCTGCATCAAATTCAATTGAACATTATGCGGGGGTATCCCTTGGGGCAGGCCTTTTCAAATTGCACGATACTTCCCAAATACTTCCAGCATTTTTTGGAAATTGGATTTTCCAGCAATCGACTGATTGAGGTGTTGGGCCATTTGAATACCCATTACACAGAGTCCTACAAAACCCGCATGGGGAAAATTTTAGAAACCCTTCCCATGGTGTTGTTATTGATGATGGGGGGTATTTTGACGGGAGTCATTTTGGTTTTGTTTGCCCCTTTGTATGACACTTTTTCTAGATTGGATATTTGATGATCTTGCTGCTGGTGATTACAGATGGGGAGGCCTATGGAGTGCATGTGAGGAGGCATAAAATCGTGGATTCTTTTCCTGTGCAATCTATGGAGAACTTAAAGAACACAATTGGAAAAAGGAGTTATGTTCCTTTGGTGGTTTGCTGGGATTTGTCGGTGTTGTATTTGTTGAAAAAAAACTCAATCCCCATGGAACCGCAGCTATTAAAAGTAGGAAACGGGGGCGTGTTATATACAACTGATCAACAGCAGATAGAATTATGGATTAAGGTTTTACGTGATCTGAAAAATCCTATTAAAGCCATGGCGTTGGTCCAACGAACTTCTGAAGGCATCTCTCTGCAAACTTCCGTGTATACAAAGGCGTTACAGGTTAAGGCTGTATACTATTGGCTGCGACGGCTTGTGTACTATAGCAGCTGGATATTTTGTGTGATGGCTTTGGGGAGTTTAGGATTTAAAGAGATGCAGTACAATACCCTGCAGAAAGAGGTTGATCAAGGCACACAGCGCTTAGAACAGTTGGAAAAATCATATCTGAATCTTAATCAAGAAATCCATTGGACATCAGCGTTTTGTGAGGTAATTGAAGAATTGGAAAGGAAGATAAATGGGGATGTTTGACCACCTTCGTGCCCTTCTGAACCACCTCGGCGAAAGCCGGGGTCCATGCAGCGCTAACGCGGGCAAGGCCTTGAATATGATCCACTCTCTTGGACCCCGGCTTTCGCCGGGGTGGTTGGGAAAAGTGGTCAACTTTGTTCACCACACCCCCCTCATCCTAGGCTGCCTGTGCCTGTATCTTTCCCACATGATGAATACCAAATCCCTTGGGGATCAACATCATCAGATTCAAGAACACATTACTGAAATCCAAAAGAAGATCACCACAACAAATCAGCACCTGCATCGAGAGAAAACCGTCGCCGCTATTTTGAAAAACTTAAGGGAACGCGGGGCTTTTCAGGTGTATTCCCATTTCGAAATGGCCACCGCCATTTATGAGGTAGCAACCAAGCATCATATAGAAATAGACTCAAATAACTTCAGGATCTACCCTGACCAAATTACTTTTTCTAATAAGGAAATCGAGATCAAAAAAACCCCCATGTGGATTTTGATTAAGTCGACTAACCTAGAAAATATGAATGATTTTATAGCTGAATTAAAGAAAAAGTATCTAGTGGCTATAAGGCAAGATTTGGAAAGATCTTCTTTTAAGGTTATTTGGTACAGCGTTTTGTTACAAGATAAAATTAACACTTTTCAAACCACCCCTTGAAAAAAATAGAAATAAATCTTATATATGTATTAAATTATATTTTTATTTAAAAGAGATTTGAAATGAAAAAAGCATTATTAGCTATTACTTTAAGTGCCTTTGTTGGCAATGTTGGGGCGATGGAGGAACAAAAAGGCCCTCAGTTGTCCGTGCCAGTATATGCGTATATCATCGGAATTGATTACGGCGCATTACATGGGTTATCTACGGCATTGCCAAGTAGCCCCATAAATATCGAATTAAAAAATCAATGTTTGACGGCAACCTTCCAAAATTGTCTGTCAACCTCTAACGACTGCAACATAAAAAATTGTTCTGATTCTCCAAATGTTTACGGAATTAGACGTGAAAATACCTCTGTAAAGGTCCCTATACAGCCCTCTCCTTCTAATCCTTTTTTGGTGCAGGTTTTTAGGGAAACTTATGATTTCAACAGACCTTCCAGTCGTATATTAGAGGCCAGCGAAGAACTTGAAGAACCAAAATGGTCCTATAAGACTTCTGAAGGAGTGATAAGAGTACGATTTATAAGCATATTACAGGGGTTAGCAAATGAAGACAAATTGCTCCTTCAAGCGAGAGAGTGGTTATTAGAAGAGCAGCCAGAAGACGACTGGGACAATCCTCGTTTAGGCCAAGATATGTTAAAATCAATACGAGTTACAAACATATTACGGGGGTTAGCAGATGAAGCAAGCAGTATCTTACAAGCAAAAGATGCTTTGATAGAGCAGTTGAGAAGGGATCAAATTTTTGAAGAACCTTTGCCTGTTCTCATGTTAAGAGCAGTTGTATACGAACACTGCTTATGGCTTTTTAGAAACCAGAGAGATGGTCGAAAAATTAGATAAACACCCTATAATCCAGCATGACGGTAAGCCTCCCTCACCGCCTCATCCGCCACCAGCCAGCAATACCCGCGCACAGAGCAACCATAACGATTACTAACGTTGCGAGGGCATTGATCTCAGGGGTTAAGCCATATCGGATGCTCGAGAAAATCAGCATGGGAAGGGTTGTGGCCTCGGGCCCTGCCACAAAGCTAGCCACCACCACATCATCAAAGGACAGAATAAAAGCTAGCACCCATGCCGCCGCCAAAGATGGGAAAATAATCGGCAGTTTGATTTGAAAAAAAATCTTCAAGGGGTGCGCGCCTAAGTCTAAGGCCGCCTCAATCAATGATTTATCAAAGTTCACCAACTGGGTCCGAATAATGGCTGTCACATAGGCAATGGCGATGGTGGCATGGGCGAGCGTAATGGTAAACACCCCTCGCCCCTGGGAACCCCCTGTTAACTCCTCGAAGGAAACAAAGCAGAGCAGAAAGGCGAATCCCATAATAACCTCAGGCATAATCAGTGGGGCGAAGATCAGTCCTTGAAAAAGCGCCCGCCCCTTGAATTTCATAAACCGTGTTAGAACAATCGCCGCGAGGGTTCCAATAATAACGGCGCACGTGGCTGACATGACGGCTACCTTAAAACTGGTCCACGCCGCATGGAGCAGCGTTTGGTTGGAAAACAGGGACTGATACCATTTAAGGGAAAACCCCTCCCAAATGGTCACATGCTTGGATTTATTGAAGGAGTACAAAACCAGGGACATCATGGGGATGTACAAAAACGCGTACCCAAAACAAAGGGCGCTGATCAGGAATGTTTTTTTCTGCCTCATAATTCCAGAACCTTTCGCTCACGACGTTTCTGCAACAGAACAATGGGAACCACCAATAGCAACAAGAGCATAATCGCAATGGCTGAGGAAATAGGCCAATCCAAATTATGGAAAAATTCAATCCACAAGAGTTTTCCAATCATCAACCGATCATCCGGGCCCAGCAATTCGGGAATCACAAACTCCCCAACACAGGGCACAAAAACCAATAAAGATCCCGCCAAAATGCCATGCATAGAAAGGGGCAACGTAATCTTCAGAAAGGCCTTGGTGGGGGGGCACCCCAGATCCGCTGCGGCCTCCAGTAACGAATGATCAAACTTTTGTAGGGAGGAATAGAGAGGCAAAATCATGAAGGGCAAATAGCAGTATACCATGCCAATCAACACCGCCACATTGGTATTGAGGATTTCGAGGGGGCGTTCAATCAATCCCAGATTCAGCAGAATGGCATTCACCACGCCCGACTCCCCCAGAATCCCCATCCATGCATAAATCCGCAGTAAGAAAGATGTCCAAAAGGGAATGATAATCAACAATAAAAACAACGTTTGTTTTTTAGGGGGCATGAGGGATATGGCATAGGCCATGGGATACCCAATCAGCAAACAGAGACTCGTTGAAAGAAAAGCGAGTTTTATAGATTCAATAAACGCCAAGAAATAGAGGGGGTCATTCAACAGGGTCAGGTAGCTATTTAAATGGAATCGCAACTGGAGCACATTGCCATCCAGCCATCCCATGACAGGCCCATAGGGCGGCATGTCCAAAATGCTTTGGGAAAGACTGACCTTTAGAACGATCAAAAAAGGAATCAGAAAAAACACAATCGCCCAAAAATAGGGGATTAAGATCAATACTCTTTCCCCAAAAGTCCGCAAATCCAAAGCCCATTCTTTCAGACTTGAGGTTGCCGTTTTTAAAAGGAGTGACAGTTTATCCAGCATGCTTCTTTCCTAATAGTCATATCACTCACAATACTACTATCTTTTCTGGAAAAAATATACCCTCTCCCTATTGTTTACTAGCTGAGTTCTAAAAAGGTTTTAAAATATAAAAAATTTACATAAAAATATTTAAAAAATTCTGTCTACTGTAAAAAAACCTATTTCGCTAATTCTTCTTCCAGATAAACCTCTCGCCAGTCTACAAATCTTCTTTCGTAAATTTCTCCTCCAGGTAAATACCGTAATAATCGTTTAATTTCGGGGCTAGTTTGAACATAGGCACGTGCATGGGCAATAAGGCTCTCCACGTTTCTAGGGTCATCCATAGCTACAAGCCTTGCTGGCAAAGGAGATTGTAGACCAAAATATCGATCCGCCATTTGTTCGCGAATACGCTGTTCATTGGATTGATCCGGGGCAGACGTCGCAATATCAATAATGGGTTCAATCCAAGACAAGGTCCCCCCATATTTTAGTCGGTTTCTTGATAAATGCTGGGCTTCCCCCGTGCCAATGGCAATTAAAAGGCTATTTTCCGGATGAAAGGATATCTGACTTTCGTCATCCAATGCATGGGGAGAGGCATGATGGCTTTGAGCAATCGGAAAGTTTTCAACCAAACCACCATCAATTAGCAGTTTGGTTTTTTTGCTTCCATCTGCGAATTCTACCTCTGCCTCATAGGGCATGAAGAAGGTTGGGGCAGCAGAGGATCCTCTCGCCCCTTTCCACACTTCCCAATTGGGAGTGGTGTATCTTCCTGGATAAAAAGGAGTGTTGGTTAGCATATCATACGTAGTAAATTGTATAGGAATTAGAGTTTCTCTGAATTTCACGGCTCCAAATTGATCTTGCAATATATCTTCCAAAGTTTCGCTACCATATTTTGATCCAAAAACGCCACACCCATTTTGACAGCATCCACAACACCCACAGCACATAATCCACTTTAAAATGGCTTTGAACCAACTGGGGGCACGGCAACGCCAATTGTTGCGACAGTTTTCTGTCGAACATCTTGAGAAAATATCCCGGGTTTGGTTCCTGTAAATATTCAACACCTCTTCAGTTGTATATTTGGCCCGATTTGGATTAGTCGGATCAGGAATCGTCAATCCTCCCAATAATAAAGATCCTGTTGAGGTAGCAGCTCCATTGGAAACTAATTGATGAAAAGGCATAAGGCCATTATCTCCGTACCACTCAGCTAGACTTACACCCTGCTCTTGTTGAAAATCTTGAGAAGCCTTTCCGTGTCTCAATTGATCTGCTAATTTTTCTTGCAATCCTTGTACAACTGCTGCAGACCAAGCTCCCCTCACTCCGCCTCCTTGCAACGCAACAGATCGGTGAAAGTACTCTTCTTGTTCAAAGCGCATTCTTTGCAGATGCAGACCAAGCTCCCCTCACTCCGCCTCCTTGCAACGCAACAGATCGGTGAAAGTACTCTTCTTGTTCAAAGCGCATTCTTTGCAGATAGAGTTTTTTTAGAGAAGATTCACCCTCTACCTCTATTTGTAGAACATTTAGAGGAGCAGCTATGGATGCCCCAGCCTCATCTACCATTCCAGGCAACAGAGAAGATTCCATTGATAGGACAACTCGCATACAAGCAAAGAAGAAGAAAAGAGAAATAGTCTTTCTCATTTTAAATTCTTTAATGATCAGTAGAAGTGTTTTATAGAATTTCTTTTGTTGCATCTCCCGCACCATAAATTTCATCCAATCTTTGTTTCTTTCGTTTTATATCTGCTAATTCTCGTCTTTTGTTTTCTTTGTCTTCTGCTCTAATTTTTATACGCTCTTCTTCGCTAGAAGCCGCATCCAATTTAATTTGAAGAGCCGCTTGATCATCTTTTCTCCATGCTTCTACGGCCTTCCTTCCCCCTATATCCATAACATCATCCGCAGTTTTTGGTCTTTGCCCAACAGGATTAGGATTTTCTACCGCTGAAACTACTCTTCGTAAACCAGAGCTAGAAGAGGCATGATCATTACCATTCGAATGAGGTTCTTCTGGAAGAGAGGTATGAGCAGAATAAACAGGAAGTACTACTATCCCCAGCATCCCTAAAACTGATAGTATTTTAATTGTTTGATATTTCTGCATGATTATTCTCCATTCTATGTTGAGAAATTAAATAAAAGAAGACTAGCTCTTCTATAGCAGAAACTAAGTTTTTAGTCAAATTCACCCTTGAAATAA
>CAYOCE010000049.1:0-4805 GCA_964402405.1 uncultured Hyphomicrobiales bacterium
AAAAGATGATTTTGATAAAACTAAAACACTGTCATTCTGAGCAGCGAGCTTTATCTCCTTGATATTGTCATCCCGAGCAGCGAACGGAGTGAGCGTCGTCGAGGGATCCAGCACACATGAGAGGGCAACGCCCTCACTTTATTTTCTTTTCTTTATGACGATGTTGAAAGTGCTACCGCACTATGGATCCCCTCCTTCGAGGGGATGGTTCGTTAAGGGGGATGGCTCGTATTTTTACCCACTCTCGCACTCTCTCGGACCACCCCCGCGGAGGCGGGGGCCCATGGTGCGGTAGCACCTCTATGACCACAAAAAGGCCATAATTCCCCTTTCTTCCAAAAATCTGCTCCATTTTAGTTATTGGTTTGTTCATATCCAAACCGTTTTGACAAAAGAGGAAAAAAACAATGAGAAAAAAATGTTAGAAGAAATAATCCCATATTTTTTTCAAACACCCCCTTGACAAGATTGGCACTCGTATTTTATACCTGTTAGCAGAGCAGTAACATGACTGCTAATTTAATAGAAAGGGAATCAAAATGAAATTCAAACCACTCCACGATCGCATTGTTGTTCGTAGACTCGAGCAAGAGCAGAAAACAGCCGGCGGGATTATCATCCCCGATTCAGCCCAAGAAAAACCAATCGAAGGCGAAGTTTTGGCTATTGGTGATGGCGCGCGGGATGAAAATGGTAAGCTGCAACCCCTGAGTGTAAAGGCCGGGGATCGCATTATTTTCGGGAAATGGTCTGGAACTGAGGTCAAGATTGATGGCAAAGAATTGCTGATCATGAAGGAATCCGACGTTTTTGGAATCGTCCAAAAGTAATTTTTTAAAACTTTTAAAGGAGTATATAAAATGGCTGCAAAGCAAGTTAAATTTTCCACAGAAGCTAGGGCTAAAATGCTGAAAGGTCTTGATATTTTGGCGGATGCCGTCAAGGTAACCCTGGGACCCAAGGGACGCAATGTGGTTTTGGAAAAATCCTTTGGCGCCCCTCGGATTACCAAGGATGGCGTATCCGTTGCCAAAGAAATCACCCTATCTGACAAGTTTGAAAACATGGGCGCGCAAATGCTGAAGGAAGTTGCCAGCAAGACCAGCGAAGTCGCGGGTGACGGCACAACAACGGCAACCGTTTTGGCCCAAGCCATCGTCCGCGAAGGCCTGAAGGCTGTAACGGCGGGCATGAACCCCATGGATCTAAAGCGCGGTATTGATATGGCTGTTGGCGCGATTGTGGATAACATAAGATCCCGCTCTAGGCATGTTGGCAACAACGAAGAAATTGCCCAGGTGGCCACAATCTCTGCCAATGGCGAACGGGAAATCGGCGATATGCTAGCCAAAGCCATGGAAAAGGTTGGCAAAGAAGGCGTCATCACCATTGAGGAAGCAAAGTCCTTCGAAACCGAACTCGAGGTTGTGGAAGGCATGCAGTTTGATCGCGGGTACATCAGTCCTTATTTTTCAACCAATCCTGAAAAGATGATTTGCGAATTGGAAAATCCTCTGGTTCTGTTTTATGACAAGAAGATTTCCACCCTGCAACCCATGCTGCCCATCCTAGAGAAAGTAGCTCAAGGCGGCCGGTCGTTGTTGATCATTGCCGAAGACATCGAAGGGGAAGCTTTGGCGACCTTGGTTGTGAATAAACTTCGCGGTGGTCTAAAGGTTGCGGCGGTGAAGGCTCCTGGTTTCGGGGATCGTCGAAAGGCAATGCTTGAGGATATGGCGATTCTAACGAATGGCCATGTGGTTAGCGAGGAACTCGGTCACAAACTGGAAAGCATTACCATGGATATGCTGGGAAATGTAAAACGGGTGAAGATCTCCAAAGATGTTACCACCTTCATTGACGGGGCTGGCGACAAAAAGAAGATCGAAGCACGCTGCCAGGAAATCCGTTCCCAGATGGAGGAAACATCCTCTGATTATGATCGGGAAAAACTCCAGGAGCGGTTGGCCAAGTTGTCAGGTGGCGTGGCTGTCATCCGTGTGGGTGGCGCAACCGAAGTTGAGGTGAAGGAACGTAAGGATCGGGTGGAGGATGCCATGCATGCAACCCGCGCTGCGGTTGAAGAAGGCATTGTAGCGGGTGGTGGATCCGCGTTGCTCCATAGCCGGGCGATATTGGATACGCTAAAGCCTATGAATGAAGATCAAAAGGCGGGTATTAACATCGTTCGCCGAGCCATTAAGGAGCCAACGTTCCAAATCGCTGAAAATGCAGGCATGGAAGGCGCGATTGTAGTAGGTAAAATCCTTGAATCCAAAGATACGAACTTTGGATACAATGCCCAAACCAATGAATATGGCGACATGTTCAAGTTTGGCGTGATTGACCCAACCAAGGTTGTGCGCGCAGCCCTTCAAGATGCAGCCTCTGTGGCTGGTCTGATGATCACCACCGAAGCCATGGTGGCAGATGAGCCTGAAAAGCCAAGTGCTGGTGGCCATCCTGGTGCCGGCATGGGTGACATGGGTGGCATGGGGGGAATGGGTTTCTAAAATCTCCCTAAACGAAAACTGCGAAAGCCATAGGCGTAAAATCCTATGGCTTTTTTTGTTGTCAAATAAATAAAAAATATATCCACAGCCATAAAACGACCCCTCACGGGGGTTAAAATACATATGCTCTTATTCTTCACCGTTGTTTCGTCGAACTGAGGTTAAGTATACCCTTCCTCTTTCAAACCATGGATCGCAAAATTTACTGATTCACGCATTAACAATTACCAATCCACGCATTACATTTATGGATTGTTGCCTGAAGGCCGTGAATCATTGCCTTCGGCCCGGGTACCGTCGAGGGTCTTGTATGAAGAATACATTATCCCTCGAGGGATCCCAATTTCGATTACTGATTCATTCATTAACATTCATGAATCATTATCTATCTCCCCTAAAAAATTAGGGTCGATAGATCCCCCTGTTTTGAAATAGTTTGGCTATAGAATTAGTTTCCCAAAAAATCTTTAAAATCTACTGTTCCTGCTAAAAAGCTCTCCTCTAAGACACTGTCTGTAATGCCGCTCACGTAAATTAAAACTGGAAAAGCAGAAAAATATTTTGGTGTTTGAAGACTTTTCAATTTATTATCAAGCTCTTCGATAATCTCTTTTCCGAGTTGCTTTGTGGAAAACTTAACTTCACATACAAAAAGGGTATTAAATTTTGTTTGAATTAAAAAATCTATCTGCACACCCGCAGTTCTTGTTGTTTTTCTTTGGAAGAAAGTCCCCCTATTGACCACATCATATTTTTTAATTTTGAGTTTATCAAGAATAAGATCCTGATTATTTAAAACAAGATTTTCAAATTGAAAGCCCATCATAGAAGTCCATCCTGACAGAGAGGATAGATCAACGGAATCAAAATAATTTTGATCAATTTTAGATTTATTTTTTTCAATATATTTCAAATAAAATCGAATATAATTATCGCTAAGCCTATAGTGACTAAGCTTAGAAGAAACTTGAGATTTTAGGTTCCACGTATAATCTCTTGAAATAAACCCTGCCTTAATAAGGTCTTCGAGGAGTTCATTTACATACCCGCTTTTTTCAATGCCTAAATGATCACAAATATCATTGTAAAACAAAGGGCCATCTGAAAGGCTTTCAACAATTTTTTTATAGGTAGGACTTCTTTTAGAGAACAAATCAGAGAAAATATCATCAAATTCCCGATATAGAATGCCACTATTTTTAAAGCATAATCTTTTAATATTTTCATCTGCAGTAAAATCAGAATTTAATTCTTCAAGATATCTGGGAACTCCTCCCGTTACAGATAAGATTTTAAATTTCTCACTTGCAGACCATTTTCCACCTAGGTGCTTTAAAAATTCATTACACTCTAGAAGATTCAGTTCTTTTAAATTCATTACTAAGGAAATACGCCCTAAAAACCCGGTACTACTAAGGATATTTTTTTCAATCCAACTTGAAAGCGATCCACAAAGGACCAAAATTAATTCTGGATTGTTTTTAAAATGAAGGTCCCACGCATTTTTAAGTTTTCCTAAAAAATCAGGATCTTTTGATCCCATCCACGAAATTTCATCAAATAAAATAACTTTTGGGCCAGATTGGACCTCCCGCGCCAGGAGATGAAATATCTTGCCCCAATCATCCACCATTATTTCTGGTAAATTGGTTAGCCTACTTAGCTGTTTCATAAACTCGTCTCTCTCGGATTGAGCCGTTGTCAGGGGTGTTGGTGGCAATCCTGAAAAAAGAAAGAAAGACTTTCCTTTTCCAAATTCTTGAATGAGCCGACTTTTTCCAATACGTCTACGTCCTTGGATCACAATTAAACTTGAGCTTTTTTTATCCAGTAAGGTTTCTAGCTCTTGAAGCTCTTTTTTTCTTCCAATAAAATAGGGGGTTTTCACTATTTTTACCTCATAAAATCGACATTTGTCTGTTTGATGATGTCTTTAATATATAAAATTCACTTCACAAAATCAACAAATATCATTTTTGGGGAGCGGTTCGGAAAGGGGTGGTCCAGAAAGTCTTGTTTTATTCTACAAATCACTGAGATCAACCTCTACTTCTTCTTCGCCAGCACGTGCTTTGGTGATTCTAACCAATTCAGCATCATCTAAGATGTCTAGAGGGGTTTTATTACTATTGGCAGCTAAAATGAGATCATTCATGATCATTTTCCTATTATTAATAAATTTCCTTTTTCCTACTCCGCATAGGGATTGTCGCCCTTACGCGCTAGCAACCGCAACGGAATGCCGGGCATTTTGAAGACGTCGCGCAATTGGTTTTCCATATAGCGCAAATA
>CAYOCE010000049.1:4905-8693 GCA_964402405.1 uncultured Hyphomicrobiales bacterium
CCCACCGCAGAGGTCAGTAAAATAGGCACGCCCTTGATTTGGGGCAGAGATTGCTCGAGGGCATGCTGGATTTGTTTTTTCAGCACCTCGGTACTTTCGATCAAATCGATTTTGTTGATGACGGGAATCAGGATGCGGCCTTCTTGGATGATATGCTGGGCAATGACCAAGTCTTGCTTTTCCAAAGGATGGTCGGCCTCCATCACCAGAAACACAACTTCGGCATACTTAATGGCCCGGATGGAATCCATGGTGGATTGTTTTTCCAAGGGTTCCTCGACCTTGGCCCGGCGCCTGAGGCCGGCGGTATCCACCAGACGAATGTGTTTATCTCGCCATGTCATATCCAGGGGAATGGCGTCCCGCGTAATGCCGGCCTCCGGACCTGTCAGCAGGCGATCCTCGCCAAATATCTTGTTGGCCAGGGTTGATTTTCCCGCATTGGGTCGTCCCACAATGGCAATATGTAAATCTGGTTTTTCCGTTGTTTCATTTTTGCTGTTTTCTAGAAAATGCTGTTTTTCAAAATTCAGCATTTCTTCATAGAGAATATCAATTCCTTGCCCATGTTCGCCCGACAGGGGAACGATGATATCAAAGCCCAGTTGATAGGCATCCTGCCAATGCACATTGGCGGATTCGCATTTGTTAACCACCACAAACACGGGCTTGGTCTGACTCCGTAAATCTTGGGCCAGCACGCGATCCAACGGCGTAATGCCTTCGCGGCCATCCACCATAAATAAAATCAGATCGGCTTCTTCAATAGCATTGCGGGATTGGGCCTGCATTTGCGCACTGAGACCTTCCTCCATATACTCAAATCCAGCCGTATCAATGACGGTAAACTCCAGATCCAGCAAGGCCCCTGCGCCATACCGACGATCCCGGGTCACCCCTGGTTGATCATTGACGATGGCAAGTTTCTTCCCCACCAATCGGTTAAAGAACGTGGACTTTCCAACATTTGGCCGACCAATGAGGGCTACCTTGTATGACATCTGTAATTCCTATTGTACTATTTTTAAATGTTGTTCGGCCTTGTGAATATCATCCGCCACATCCACGCCTTGGGGGATGGATTTGACAACCTTGATGCCAATGGTCATCCCATTTTCCAGCGCCCGCAGCTGCTCAAGCCGCTCTCGTTTTTCCAGGGGGGAAGGACGCAGGGAAACAAAACGATCCAGGGCCTTGCGGGTATAGCCATAAAGGCCAATGTGATGATACAGAATGCCATCTCCGTAGGGGATGGTGGCCCGGCTAAAATAAAGGGCGCGACCAAAATCTTCCTCGCCTTCGAAGGCAATCACAACCTTGGGGGAGTTGGGATCCTGAGCATCTCGCTCGCATACCACCTTAGCTGCAAGGGTTGACATGTCAATATTTGGCATCTTTTTAAAGGGCACCAAAATCTCATGAATCATTTGGGGGTCAATGGTGGGTAAATCTCCCTGTAGGCCAATGATTGTATCATGGGTCCCCTTGGAATCCACAATCGTCAATGCTTCATGAATTCGGTCAGTCCCTGAAGGATGGTCGGGATCTGTCAAAATCGCCCGACCACCCGCATCCTCGATAATGTTCTTAATACTCTCTGAGCAGCAAGCAACCACCACAGGACCAATCTTGGACTTGACTGCCTGCTCCCATACCCGGAGGATCATGGGCTTTCCCAAAATCAGGGCAAGGGGCTTATTGGGAAGCCTTGTGGACTGTAATCTTGAAGGAATCAGGATAATGGGATTCATGTTGAATTTCCTTAAAATTCTAAGATATCAAATAGGATAATTTCCATACTATAGGTACAAACACCTTGCTCAACAACAAAATTTTTAGGAGGTACTGTTTAAGGTGCTTTACTGGAAATTCTATCTTTTTTCAAAGAACTTGAAATAAATAGAATAATCACCATATAATCACTAACTATTTACTATGATATTAGGATTTAAATAAAATGAAGATAAAAAAGATTTTTGCATATACTTGTGTTGGGTTTTATTCTTTGATGTCTGTTTGTAATGCGGTAATTGGTGTGTCTCACGACACAGGAGAGCCTCCTCTTTTAGAAGGGATGACCCCTTTTGAAATACGTGTTTCTATCGGGGATGTTTCTGAAACAGAAGGACAAGTGAGAGAACAACTTTTTGAACATGTGCATAGCAAATTGCTTGCTTTAGATGAATGTGAAAGAATTCATAATAAAGATATAAGTCAATCCAAGAAAAAAGAAAAAATTAGTAAAAAAGGATTTCTTCATTCAGGAGACATTTTAAAGGCAATAGGTAAATATAAGGATTTTTATAAAGAGCTACAGAGAATGTTAAATGAAAACACCTTAAGGTTTGTTTATGATCACCTAGAGTATACGCGCTTAATTCCATTTTTCTTTCAAAATAAATTATTTCTACAGGAGTCACTCTCTATTTTAAAAATGATAGAACCCTATGTTGAGCCAGAGCGTATCCTTGCGTGGGAAAAAGGATGTGTTACGCAACAAGTAGTAGATGGAAGACTTAGATTTCAAGGCGATACTATTCATAACTTTTTTAGAAACACTGCTAACTCTATGGAACCGCGATTTAAAAGAATGGGGCAAGAGATAGAGGAATTTTTTCAGAGCACTAGCCCTCGTGATATCTCATATTCCCAGAAGGAAGCACTTCATAATGCAGAGGCAAAAATTCAAGAACTAGAGAAGCTGGGTCAAGAGCTTGTCTCCTTAAAAAAAAAGTTGGAGGCTAAAACTATTGCGTGCAATGAACGAAACGGTCACAACTATGTGGAACCAGAAGAACGCGTTGGAAAGGTTGCATTGATAGCATATCGATACTACTTAAAGGCGATTTCTAACCTGGAGAAGACTAATCATATAGTAAAAGAAGTTGAGAACTGTTTAAAGGATAATAAGATCATATCTTTGAATACTCAATTTCAACCCTTTAAGACAACACTTGAGATCGAGACAAAACCTGAAGGCAAAAAGAAACCATCATCAAAAAAAAGGCTAGACTCTTTTAGGCATTTGCAAGAGCAAAACGAAGAGGAGTTTACAGGAGAATCTACGCACACCAGTACTAGTACGAGCACCTCAACTACGAATAAAAATAAATCAGAGTTAAGCGCCCCAGATCCTCAGGATATTCCCGAAGGCATTAAGATAATTCGCGAGACACGGCCCAAACAACCTACTCTCAAAAGATTAACTGAGGAACGGAAGTTAAGACAGGCTCAAATAGAAAGGAATGCACGAGAATTTCTACAGGATCGTTTAAAAAATATACCCCCTGAGAAGTTTACAGTTTTGCGAGAAGACTTTCAAAATAATGATTTATTAAACGCATTTTTATATAGTCCTCGTGAAAGATTTAATTATGATCATGATTTTGAAAATCTTATAAAGGATTTAGGTGGCGTTATTGATAAAAGAACAGGATCATCTCATTTCAAAGTGTACTTTACAGATAATATTAATGCTACCTATGCTGACCCTCATGGGAAAGGAAAAGAACATTTAACAAAGGAATCCATGTCTAATATTTTATTGGCTATGGAACGGGCGGGGATTATTCGGATAAATTAAGTGAATGTAGGTTTGATAAAACATAAGACATCAAAAAGGATCCTGGACGTTACCAAGGATGCTGCGGCTGCCAGTGGCAGCGGTGCTACTCACGAGGAGAAATCTCTCTTCTCTGAAGTCGACGTTAAAAACACCAAAGCCCCCGCGCTAGAGCGGGGGGTAATTTGGAGATGATATGTATGTACGAAATCTAATAACTAGGCTG
>CAYOCE010000050.1:0-8610 GCA_964402405.1 uncultured Hyphomicrobiales bacterium
CTCCAGATGAGGCAAGAATGTATATGTCTGTTGACATGAAAACCCAAGCAGATCGTGATGGTAAAGAGGAATCTTTTGATGAGGGAAAGGTGGAAGGAAAGAAGGAGAGAGAAAAAGAAATCGCTCGGCAGTTGCTTTTGCAAGGACTTTCTGTTGATGTAATTTCTAAAGCAACTGGATTAACTGAAGTGGAAATCAAGGAACTACAGTAAAATTTTGATGACAGCAGTTATTAGACTTCTTGCATAGCTGCTCTTTTAAAATCTATATACTCCTTAACAAAACTCTTTTGCGGTGAATAAGGTGGCTATTCACCGCATAGTGTGCGGTGAACCACCCCGCCCGAAAACGGGGTCCAAGAGAGTGAATAACAGTCAAGGTCTCTCCACGTTAGCATTTCTGGACCCCCGCCTCCGGGTGATCTAGTGACGCGAATGAGACACCCTCCCTTGAGAGAAAGAAGATAAAAGAGAAAGTGGCCTTTAGGCCATCCTGATGTTAATCGAGGTCCATGGAACGCTAACGCGAGCAAGGCTTTGATTGTGACGCTCGCACCTGGATCCCGACTTCCCGGCTACGCCTTCGGCTCTGCCGTGGCGAGTCGTCGGGATGAGCCGAGAGGGGTGAAATATCTCGTGTTTGAGATCTCACGATTTTTATCCCTATATGAACCACCCCGTTGAAAAATGACATACTTTAATTTTTCTGTTACATAATTATATTTTTTGCTCTACTATAACCATGAAAGAAAACAGTATAGTATTGGCAATTCCCATGATCCCCTCTCCTGTATGGATTAAAAGTCTCACGCTCACGAATTTTCGTAATTATGATCACCTCAGGTTGGATATAACACCCGCTCCTGTTATTTTAATTGGTCCCAATGGGGCAGGAAAAACGAATATCCTGGAGGCCATTTCTTTTTTAAGTCCGGGCAAGGGCTTAAGACGCGCCCCCTTGAAAGATATTATAAATCTAAACGCTCCCCACAAAGGATGGTATATAAACGCAACACTCATGATTGGGGAGGATGACGCATCCTTGGCAACAGGGGTGAATCCGGATCATGAGGATAAGCGCATTGTTAAAATCAACGGTACTTTCACGCCTCAAAATGAACTGGGCGTGTGGGCTAGCGTGATTTGGCAAACGCCTCAAATGGATTCCCTTTTTCTGGATAGCCCTAGCACCAGGCGTAAGTTTTTAGATCGATTGATTGCAGCCGTAAATCCTAGTTATTCCACTCATCTTTATCGCTACGAGCATTCTCTGCGGGAAAGATCTCGGTTACTAAAAGATCATGTTATGGATAAAACATGGCTGGGGGTTCTGGAGGAAAAAATGGCCCAGGAAAGTGTCGCCATCACAACAATCCGTCAAGATTTTCTGCATCAATTAAATGAATATGCTTCAAAGCACAATACTTCCTTTCCTGAGCCTTACGTGATGTTGGAAGGTACTATTGAATCATTGTTAGAAGAAATATCTGCCTTAGAAGTCGAGGATAGAATACAACAAACCCTTATGGAAAATAGATCTCAAGATACTTTAAAAGGGGGGGCCAGTGTCGGAGCGCATCACAGTGATTTAGTTGTTCTGATGCGAGAGAACGGCCGACCTGCAGCCCTTTGTTCCACAGGGCAACAAAAGGCATTATTGCTTTCTATTTTAATGGCAAATTGTAGACTACAAACTGCTGTACGCGGGGCTCCACCTGTAGTAGTATTGGACGAAGTTGTCGCCCACCTGGATCAACAACGTCGCCATGAATTAATGGAGGAGCTTTTTGCTCTGAAGGCGCACGTTTGGCTAACAGGTACCGAAGACCGAGCATTCTGGGACCTTGAAAATCGCGCCCAGTTTTTATATATTCAAAACAATACTGTAATATCAAGTTAGTAAAAGGAATAAAACTTAAATGAATGAACGTCCAAAGGCTGAAGATCTTGATCATGGTTCCAGTGAATATGGGGCAGATTCCATCAAGGTCCTGAGGGGCCTTGATGCGGTCCGAAAGCGCCCTGGTATGTACATCGGGGACACGGATGATGGATCAGGGTTGCACCACATGGTATACGAAGTCGTGGACAATGCCATTGATGAATCTTTGGCAGGCTATTGTGATGCGGTTGAAGTGACCTTAAATGCAGATGAATCCGTAACGGTGCGGGACAATGGTCGTGGTATCCCTGTTGATATCCATAGCGAAGAAGGTATTTCAGCGGCCGAGGTCATCATGACCCAGCTCCATGCCGGTGGCAAGTTTGATCAGAATTCCTATAAGGTTTCCGGGGGACTTCATGGGGTGGGGGTTTCTGTTGTGAATGCCCTTTCTCAGAAACTGATCCTGCGCATTTGGCGCAATGGTCAAGAACACATGATTTCCTTTACCCATGGTGTATCCGATGGGCCATTAAAGGTTGTGGGACCTGCGGGCGATAATAGGGGAACTGAGGTTACTTTCTATCCATCCAAGGAAACTTTCACTAAAACTGAATTTGATTTTGGAACCTTAGAGCATCGCCTCAGAGAATTGGCCTTTTTGAACTCAGGCGTGAATCTGGTGCTCACTGACAACAGGACACTTGATTCCAAAAGTGTGACCCTCTGCTATGAAGGTGGCGTTGGGGCATTCGTCGAGTATTTAGACCGCAGCAAGGTGGCTCTTCATAGGCCTCCGATTTTTGTTACGGGTGAAAAGGACGGCATTACCGTTGAGGTTGCCCTTGAATGGACAGATGCTTATCACGAAACCATGCTATGTTTCACCAACAATATTCCTCAACGCGATGGAGGAACTCACTTGGCGGGTTTCCGCGGAGCATTGACTCGTACCGTCAACCAATATGCCATGGAAAGTGGCCTGCTAAAGAAAGAAAAAGTAACCCTGAGCGGGGATGATTCCCGGGAAGGCTTAACAGCTGTCTTATCCGTTAAAGTTCCAGATCCTAAATTTTCCTCGCAAACCAAGGACAAACTAGTGTCCTCCGAAGTCCGTCCTGTGGTGGAAAGTATTGTAGGCGACAAACTGAGTCAATGGCTTGAGGAGCATCCAGCCGATGCTAAACGTATTGCCCAGAAAGTAGTCGAGGCAGCAGCAGCTAGGGAAGCCGCGCGCCGTGCTCGGGAACTCACGCGCCGTAAAAGCGTTTTGGATATTGCCTCTTTGCCCGGAAAATTGGCAGATTGCCAAGAAAAAGATCCAGCCCTCAGTGAAATGTTCATTGTCGAGGGAGACAGTGCCGGCGGTACGGCAAAGCAAGGTCGTCACCGTAAATTCCAAGCGATCCTACCACTCCGCGGAAAAATCCTAAATGTGGAGCGCGCGCGTTTTGATCGCATGCTGGGGTCCGAGCAGGTGGGAACGCTGATCTGTGCCCTGGGCACAGGCATTGGGCGCGACGAATTCAACATTGAAAAGCTGCGCTACCATAAAATCATCATCATGACCGACGCCGACGTGGACGGAAGTCACATCCGCAGCTTGATTCTGACATTTTTCTATCGTCAAATGCCCGAACTATTGGAGCGTGGATATTTGTACATCGCTCAGCCACCTCTTTATAAGGTCAAACGCGGTCAATCGGAAATGTATCTGAAAAATGACGATGCTTTGGATCAATACCTCATTGATCAAGGAACCCAAGGGGCCGTGCTCGAAATGGAAGATGGCACCCAAATATCAGGTGAACACTTGAAAGAAACGCTGAAAACAGCTGAAGACATCAAGAAACTTTTGAAAAACATGGAACGCCAGTTCACGAAACTGGATATCCTTGAGCAGGCAGCAATCCTGGGCATTCTCGATCGCACGAAATTGCAGGATGGACGTTTTGAATCTTCCATGGGGGCCCTGCTGGCAAATCGTCTGAATACTATTTTTGATATTCTTCCCAAGAATTCTTGGCGTGGGGAAGTTAATGAAAATGGGAACATTGTGATCAAGCGGAGCTTCGAAGGTGTTCCCGAGGAAGTTGTGATTCCCGTAACCCTTCCCCAAATGATCGAATCTCATAAGCTAACAGCCCTTCGGCCCCAAATTGTGGATCTATATGACAAGCCTTTGACTCTAACTTTAGGAGATAAGTCCCAAACTATCCTTTCGCCCACGGCGTTGCTAGATGCAGTGATTGCCATTGGCAAGAAGGGACTTTCCATCCAACGATATAAAGGTCTTGGGGAAATGAATGCAGATCAATTGTGGGAGACCACTTTGGATCCAAACTCTAGAACCCTATTGCAGGTAAAACTCTCCCACGCCGATGAGGCCGAGGAAATCTTTTCAACCTTAATGGGGGATGTGGTGGAACCTCGCCGTCAGTTCATTCAGGACAATGCCCTGAATGCGCAATTGGATGCGTAGATACGAAATATATTTCTTTTTACCGTCATCCCAGACCGCAAGCGGTAGCGAGCGAGATCTGGGATGATGGTTAAAGTGATTCATATGAGACTATTCTAAAGATCATCAATTATTCTTCGGAGGAAGAAGCGTAAAACCACTACCGGGATGCAACTTCAAAATAATGTTCTTATAGACACAATGTGTCCCCTCAACTTCCGTAAAAGTTCCAGCTTTAGTGAAAGCTTTTTTAGCGGGAAGTTCCTCATCATTCCAGGTTGCAAACTTTGCTACTTTTATACTGTCAGCAAAAATTCCCCTTGCAAGTAAAATAAATATACTGTATTAATAATACATATGAAATGCATATAAGGAGCACGTATGGATTGGACACCCTTTACACAAATTTTAGCAATTATTGCCGGCATAGCAGGCGTAAATTTCTGGATATGGAAGGCCTCTGTAAATGCTATCAATCAGATGCAGAAGGAAACCCATAACATCACCAATGGTATTCGTGAAGATGCTAAAGAATATGGTAGAAAACATGATGATCAAATGCAGGAAAGTGCTAGGAGATTTGAGGTTCAGCAGCACAAATATGATGTGGAATTTCAAGAAACCAGGAAATTATGGGCGGAGTTATTACAGAAAATTAGTAATAACACTCATACAAATTAATAATACATATGAAATGTATATAAGGAGTAAATATGGATTGGACACCTCTTACACAAGTTTTAGCAATTATTGCCGGCATAGCAGGCGTAAATTTCTGGATATGGAAGGCCTCTGTAAATGCGACCAATCAAATGCAGAAAGAAAGTCAAAATGCTATCAATCAGATGCAGAAGGAAACTCATAACATCACCAATGGTATTCGTGAGGATACTAAAGAAAGCGCTAGGAGATATGATGCAGAATTTCAAGAAACCAGAAAATTATGGGCAGAGTTGTTACAGAAAATTAGTAATAAATAAAAAATAAACACCCAGAAAATTATTTTTTCTCTCCGGTGGTAATCGGAAAAACTTTCTTTATTTTATGGATTTGGTATTAGATAATAACTTCTTTAAAAATCATCAGTCACCCTTCGGAGGAAGAAGCGTAAAGCCACTACCTGGGTGTAGTTTCAAAATAATGTTCTTATAGACACAATGTGTTCCCGCAACTTCCGTAAAGGCCCCAGCGTTAGTAGGAGCTTTTTTAGCGGGAAGCTGACCCGCATTCAACGGACATTTCCCTTCAATTGTAACAGGTTCATTACAAATGTTACTAATGGAATAACAATCTTTAAAATCACATCCCACACACCAAGGAAGTGTCAATGACGTCCCAGTGGGACTACCGTTAGCATCATACTGTTCGAGCGTCAAAGAACCAACTGCAGAGGGCCCCTTTAGATCCATTGTTTTCCCCTTAGCGTTTTTATAGGTTGAATTGCCCGCGCTATCTTTTACTTTTGTCCATGTATCATGTACTGATTTCATAATCCCTTGCAATTGGTCTGATATCGGGCTAGGGCACCGAAGATATTTTGTTTCAGGGCAGGATGTCGTTGTACTTTGACCTTTTGCCTCTATAAAACACACTCCAAATGCAACCATAATCAACATTAAATTTCTTAACTTCATTTTATTTCTCCTATAAAAACCGAATATTACTAATAACCCTCAATCACGCCGTTTTGATAAACGCAGTTATTTGAGTTCGAGGTGGATTTACCCAAAAAGTATCCTATATCAGAGGGGACGCTTGCACTTACAGATGGCGCATTATCCAAGCAACTTATTGTAACGGTGTTGTTGTTATAAACCATAACAGGCCCTTCGCCATCAGGCTCTCCTACCATAGGACAGCTCCCAACAGAAGCTGTAGGAAGAGCAGATGTCGATGCTCGAGCACTAATATTATAGCAATTGGAAAACGTACAATTTTGACTATTTGCTGCACTAAAGGTACACAAAGGAACTTGGGAACCATTTACCGACAGGGGCAAATTAGATGGATCGGAAATATTGTAAAACCCTGTACATGATGTGTTTGTAAAGGTTTGCTTATTTGCTTGGAAGGCTTTGGATACGTCTGTATTACTTATGAGTGAGCCGTTAATTGATGGTAATACAGAATTCACTTGGGCTCTGGTAGGGCATCTACAAGCCATGGCATTTGCATCACTAGAGGCCTGTGGCGACATAACAGCAATAGCCGGAGGGGCACTCCTTACATCTTCACCAAACAATACTGTAACAGCAACAGATAGAAAAAAAGGTAGACTTTTCAATAGCGTTTCCCCCCAGTAATTTTTTGTATATTTTTATTATTCTACTTTTAGTCTGATCAATCTACTATTGATAGTCAATCACATTTTATAGAAAGGTGATAATACAGATAAAAAGGCACCTTAATGGGTGCCTTTTTTGTCGGAGACTTTATTAATATCTCACACATGGTATTTAACAACTCCATTTGTATAATTACAATGTATATTTGGAGTTGTCCCTGATACCCCTTGAAATTCACCGATATCTGAAACG
This sequence comes from uncultured Hyphomicrobiales bacterium, assembly GCA_964402405.1. Classification (GTDB taxonomy): domain Bacteria; phylum Pseudomonadota; class Alphaproteobacteria; order UBA7879; family UBA7879; genus CAYOCE01. The sequence goes on from CAYOCE010000050.1 coordinate 6,880, forward strand.
GTTGCAGTACTAGATGGGGCACCTGATAAACAGCTTGCCTTTTTACTATTCTCTTCATAAACCATGATAGGGGCGCTTGATGATCCAATAGTATAGCAATTTGAAAAATTACAATCCTGTGTACCAGTTTGCGAAACGCTAAAAGCACACCATGGGTAAGTACTTGCGCCGAATATCAAAGAAGGGATACTGGTTGGTACAAAAAATGAAGAGCAAGCAGCTGAAGATTGCTGTAAGCCCGTCATAACCCAGTTTGGAATTGTAGTTGTCAATTTCCCTAAATTACTTAATGTTCCATTTACCTCATCCCTAGTAGGACAGTTACATGCATGGGCATTACCAATATTATTAGGTGATAACGTTGTACAACTTACTACTGGTTTTGAGGGCGCCGATGTTGTTTTTGCTGGTGCTGCTGCACTTGCCGTTGAAGCTCCAGACGTTGATGATCCACTTGCCGGTAGTGCTGCCGGTGTAGCTGCTGGTTTCGAAGATTCTTGCGACGCTGCTGCTGCCGTTGATGCCTCTTTTGTTGATGATTTACTTCCTGCCGGTATTGATTTCGCTGGTGCCGTGGCTACTGCTGGTGCTGATGTTGGTTTTGCACCACTTACATCCTGAGCACATATTTCTAAGGTAAATACGGATAACAACATAGACAGTTTTTTTAACTTCATTTTTCCCCTGGTAAATTTTTTTGTATATTTTTAATGGTTATAGTATCAGTATAGAATACTTTTTTAATGGCGGTCAAGGTGCCGCCTTTTAGGCTTTTTAGGACAATTAACGATGATCATTGCCATTGATGGCCCAGCAGGCGCAGGCAAGGGGACCCTTGCCAAGAAACTGGCTGATAAATTAAATCTCGCCTATTTGGATACGGGGTTATTGTACCGAGCCGTTGGGTATGCCCTGTTGCAAGATAATCAATCTTTGGATGATGAAAAGGTGGCCCATCAGTATGCGGTGGCTCTGACCCCACAAGCTCTAACAAACCCAAACCTACGATCAGATACAGCTGCAAAGGCAGCCTCAAAAATATCCACCTATGCCAACGTCCGGGCAGCCTTGCTGGATTTTCAGCGGACCTTTGCCCATCACCCTCCGCTCCCCCATCAAGGGGCAATTTTAGATGGTCGGGATATTGGAACAACGGTTTTACCAGAAGCAAATATAAAATTTTTTGTGGAGGCGAGTCCTGAAGTCCGTGCCCAGCGTCGGTATTTAGAATTACAGGCCCGAGGAGATACTACGTCTCTGGATCAAGTATTAGCAGACATCAAAGCCCGAGATACCCAAGACCGCACCCGGCAAAATTCACCTTTGAAACCGGCAGAAGATGCTATCTTGATTGATACGTCTAATTTAACGGCGGAGGAGGCTTTTGAAAGAGCCCTTAGTGTAGTGCTTCATGACAATACTTTTCCATAATCCTTAGCATATCCGGGAGACAGGAATATAGAGGCATAAACCATGAAAACCATTGAAAACACTACGTTTTCAGGCGGAATAAAAAATACCAAAAGGCCAAATTTTGGACGAAAAAAAACCCGGAGGACCAACCAGTTCCCCAGGTTTTTTTTGCTTTTTTTCTGATTTTCGCAGGGTGTAGCCAGTCGCGCCACACAGCAACACTTTTTCATAATCCGAGTATTTACAATGCTTTCCGGGGTGTAGCGCGTAGCGCCACATGGTAACACTTTCTCTAAAATCCTTTGTTTACAACGCTTT
>CAYOCE010000051.1:0-8179 GCA_964402405.1 uncultured Hyphomicrobiales bacterium
GTAAAACAGTGCCCTTGGACCGGATCGTGACATTTCCCCTAAAGGTAGAGGGTGTGTAGGTTTGATGGGGTTCTTGTTCTTGAGTCGTCGTTTGCCAAACGGGACTTGAATCCACCGTGACGGTCGCCTTTTGTTCTTCGGCCAAGGGCTCAACCGTTATTTTATATTTCTAATATTTATCTAACTCTTCCTGCAAATATGGTAGAAAATCATCCACGCTAATAACTATGCCTTGACCTTCAGAATTAAAAAAAATTCCCAATAAGATTTTTTCTTCTTTTAAATCAGGTAAAACATCTTCAAAGAACTCTTCCAAGGTAATTTTTTTTGGTTTAAACTCTTTCCATCTTGTGATAGCGGATATTTCTGCATATTCAGCAGCAGGCCATAGTGGAAAGATTTGATTCCCATCATCATCTCCAGCTAAAGCCCAACCATTATCATATAGACTCCACAGTTCTTGGGTATCTGCTACTTTTTTTATAAAGTGATGATAGCGCTTTTCTGATGATAACTTTGAGACAGCTTCTATTTCCTTTGGTGTAATTTTCCATGTCATTTTTTTCAATACCAACTTAATTCATCATCCAAATCTTTAATAAATTTTTCCGTATCTACAACTACTCCCTTACCATCTAGGCCATAGAACACACCTATCCAAATTCCATCTTTTTTAAGGGTTGGAAGTAGTTCCTCTATTACTTCTTCTAAAGGAAGTAATGCTGGTTTATATCCTTTCCAAATTTCTGAAGCGCATAATTTTGCATACTCTTCAGCAGGCCATAAGGGGAAAATTTGTCGTTCTTGATCATCTCCAACAAGGGCCCAACCATTATCATACAAAGCCCATACCTCTTCTGTACCAGCTATTCTTTTCATAAAATGTTTATACCTAGCTTCAGGTGTTAATTTTAATACAGCCTCTATTTGCTTTTCATTAATTTTGAGTTTCATAGTTTTATTTTCAAAAAGCCTTCTTAATCATTTGAGTTATTAAACCTTCTAAATCTAAATCCAATCTATCTAAATCCACACCTTTCATATCATTAGGGTTTTTGCATATATAAATGGCTGGATTGTCAAAATTGTATTTTTTACTTAAACAAAAAATAATAGTATTATCTTGCCCAATAACAACATAGTCATTAAATATATGAGGTCTTCCCTTAAACCATGGACTGATCTTTGAGTCATTCATTCTTTCTAAGTTTTCTACCCAAGTTTTTTTATTGTCTTTCAAGTAAAAGCTAAAAATTCTCTTATCATTAATTATTAGACCATTAGATTCTTGGGTATAAAAATATCTGAATATTTCTGGAAATTTCCATGATATTTTTCTTTCAAAATTTTCTAAAAAATTTATATCTACTGGAGGAAAAAATGTAACGTCTCCTCCAAATGCTTCATTAATAGCTTCTAGAGTAGATTTTAATTTTGTTTTGAACTTATCGCCCATTATTTATACCCATCTAACCCTTATAATTTCTTCTTCAGTCTTTCAATTAATTCTTTATGATGAGGTGATTCTTTTTCCATTAAGTCGAAGAGTTTTAAAAGATCTTCTTTCTTGGCAAGGTGCATATCTTGTTCGAAAAATTCTACACTCTCAGGGCTATTAAAAATAACACTAAAAGGATACTCACACCAGATGGGCGCCTTCTTAATAAAGTAATGTAAATTGTTTAAAAACATAGGTATGCACTTATTTCTTCCAATACCAAGCATTGAATTAATTATCTCTTCAAACACCCAAGAATAATCTGTGTCATCATCAAAATATTTAAACAATAGCTGAATTTTTTTAACATCCCCAGACATAATTATATCATCTGTTATTTCTAAAAACTTCATACAGTAAGAAGTATCTAAATCAAATTGACTATAAGTATCTAGTTCTTTCTCTATTTTTTTACTCATTGCTTTTTTCTCCTAAATATTTCGATTATTTGTCAAATAAATCTGGGAATCTATTTTTATTCTCTTTAATAACTTTTTCCAAAGAGGGTCTGATTTCTGCTCCAAGGCTATCTTCTTTATAAATTTGCCTTGCGCGCCGAACACTCTGTGCTAAAGCATCACGAGGATTCAAATTAACATCTTGCCTTGGGAGTTCTTGATGAATTCTACGATGCCTTCCACCCATTCCAGGCAGTGGATGTTCAACAGTCATAGAAACCCCTTCTTCTTTTGAAATGCCCCTACTCCTCATGTATTGATTATTAGGCATATGGTGCCTAGCTAGATTATCTTCTTCAGTCTTATATTTCTTAAGCTCTCTAAAACCCCCAACCTTACCTTCATCCGACAACAGCTGAGGTTGTTCCTGCTTTTGAGATACAGAAGCACTTGGCTTCTCAGCCTTAGGCATTGGTCTAGAAGGTCCGGCACCATCACGTCTTGAAACTCTTGTAGGATCAGAGCGTTTAGTGGGAATGGCTGCGCCTACCCGTGTATATCCTCTCCCTGCAAAAGCCCGAGATTGAAGCCTTGAAAGACGGCTGGTATCAACTACGCCACCTATTGCACGATCTCTAGTACAATAAATGACTTCTGCAGCAAAGGCAATCTGATCTCCATAATTCTCCCAGAATTCAGCGGCTTCGTTTGCTGTTACTTTTGCTGCGCTTCTAAATTTTATTACAGCTTTTCCAGCTGTGTCTTCTATAACTTGCTGCTGCTCATCCTGGGGAAGGATCAGATCGGCATGAATTCCCATGTGATTCTCATTGATCACAGCAGAGCTTGTGCTAATAGCAGCGCTTGTGGCGGTGGCATCGCCTCCAGTTACGAACATCACGGTAATGGGGGCGAGGAGTTTGGCTGCGATGGCCGTGCGGTCGATGGCATCACTGTAGGCTTTTTGTTCGTCGGGATCGAGAGAAGTAGGCTTGGTGGGTGCCAAGCCCTTGAACGCCAGATTTCCCAAGGCCTCATAAGGATCGAAAGTGATATGGGCAGAAAGGGTAGTGCAGAAAAAAGAACAGTTTAGAAAGAATACAACAAATCTAGAAAACCATTTTCTCACAGCTTCTTCCTAAGTATTTCTATAAGATCTTTATGGTAGGGAGATTCCTTTTCTATTAAATCAAAGAGCTTCAGAAGGTCTTCTTTTTTGGCAAGACGCATGTTTTTTTCAAAAAAATCTACATCTTCTGGACTATTAAAAATAATACTGAACGCTTCCCTACACCATGAAGGGGCTTTTTTTATAAAATAGTGAAGATTCCTTAGAAACATAGGTATACACTTGTCTCTTTCTATACCAAGCATTGAAGTAAGTATCTCTTCAAAAACCCAAGAATACTCCGTATTATCATCAAAATATTTAAACAATATCTCAATTTTATTAACATCATTGGATAGAATTATATCGTCTGTTATTTCTAAAAATTTCATGCAATAGGATGTGTTTTCATCGAAATTACTGTATTTATCTATTTTTTTTTCCATCTCTTTATTCATTTTTTTCTCCTAATCTTATTTGTCAAATAATTCTGGGAACTTAGCTTTATTCTCTTTAATTACTTTTTCTAAAGAGGGGCGAATTTCTGCAGAAAGACCATCTTCTTTATAAACTTTTCTTGCACGACGAACACTTTGTGCTAAAGCATCACGAGGCTTTAAATTAAGATCTTGTCTTTGAAGTTGTTGGTGAATTTTACGATGTCTACCTCCAACACCAGGGAGAGGATGTTCTACAGTAATAGAGATACCCTCTTCTCTCGAAACACCTTTACTTCTCATATATTGATCATTAGGCATATGATGCTTGGCTAGCTTATCTCCGCGTGCTTTATACTTGTCAAGTCCAACAAAACTTCCAACGCGGCCCTCTCCCGGCAACATAGGTTTTTCTTGTTTATGGCTTTGAGATGTAGAAACACTTGGCTTCTCAGCCTTAGGCGTTGGTCTAGAAGACCCAGCACCAGCTGAACCCCCACCCACATCACGTCTTGAAACTCTTGTAGGATCAGAGCGTTTAGTGGGAACAGCTGCACCTACTCGTGAATATCCTCTTCCTCCAAAGGCACGCATTTGTAGCCTTGAAAGACGGCTGGTATCAACTACGCCACCTATTGCACGATCTCTAGTACAATAAATGACTTCTGCAGCAAAGGCAATCTGATCTCCATAATTCTCCCAGAATTCAGCGGCTTCGTTTGCTGTTACTTTTGCTGCGCTTCTAAATTTTATTACAGCTTTTCCAGCTGTGTCTTCTATAACTTGCTGCTGCTCATCTTGCGGAAGGATCAGATCGGCATGCATCATATGATTCTCATTGATCACAGCGGAGCTTGAGGCGATGGCGGCACCGGTGGCGGTGGCGTTTCCGCCGGTGACGAACACAATGGTAATGGGGGCGAGGAGTTTGGCTGCGATGGCCGTGCGGTCGATGGCATCATGGTAGGCCTTTTGTTCGTCGGGATCTAGAGAAGTGGGCTTGGTGGGGGCGAGGCCCTTGAAGGCTAGGTCCGCCACCAGGTTCGCTGCCGCACTTGCGATCGCCCCCTCGGTCCCGCCCATGAGTCCCCCCACGAAGGCCCCCGAGCCCACATGGAGGGCCGTCTGCCCGGCATCACTGATGGCCCCCTCTGCATGGAGGTCCCCCACAGTACTGGCAAGCACATCAGCCAAAACACTTGTTCCAATGCCTTCAAGAACATCCATAGCTCGTATTCTTTGGCCGAAGGCAGCATTAACACTGGCCCCCACGGCTCCCTTGAAATGGAAGGTGTTTATGATTTCTAAATCAATCCGGGCGTGGGGAGTGGCTGTAAGGAGAGAGAAGATGAGGAAGGTGGTGAGGAGTTTACGTAGCACCTTTGTATGACATTCCTATGAAACTGCACTCGTACACCTAGAAAACGCCAGGCGTAAAGCAGCGCCGATTTCTTCGGGAGTACTATCGGCTGGAATGATGACATAGTCACTTCCCTTATTCCCCGTTCCACTCCAGCCCTCCAATTTCTCGTGATGAGATGGATCGATGGTTATTTTTCCATCAACCATCTCTATTCCACATTTATTCATATTTTTAAATAGAGCCTTTTTTGTTTTATAGCCGAAACGCTGCATAAGAGACTCAATCCATTTTTTATAGATTTCTTGGCATTTTTCATAATCAAAAAAAACAGGGATTTCCTTCACATCGATAACTCGGCTCGGACCCAGAGCTTCCAATACGGCTTGTCCTAAAGTTAGATCGTTTGCATCTGTACTTAAGAAAATCCTTTTCCCATCAGGATCATAGGCTGGCCCCCTATACCCTGACCATGTCTCGACCAATATAAAATCTCTATTATTAACAGCACTAGCCCATTTGGTGGGGGGGTGTTTAAACACAGTCATTTTTTACCTTACTTCATAAATCTTAACGTTAATATTATTACCCTTCGCATATTCCACTGCCCTTTGTATACTTTGCAACTGAGCTTCTCCAGTACCTACTGGTATCCCTAAATGAAGTTCTTGCTGAACAATTTTAGTGGATAATACCTCTGCACCACTTAATCTGTGCTCTTCAAACCGAAGGGTTTTATCCATATGATTTTTAAGGAAAGTTGGTGTATTCATATCATTCTTTTAGACCTAATGATTCTGGAAGAGAGAGTATAAAGTCTTCCTTTTCAACTGGATATTCTAAAGCCAACAGTTCAATATTCTTAGCTAATTCTTTTTTATCATTATCATTCATAAAGCTTAAATTATAAGAAAATTGCTCTAATAATCCTATTGAAATATCTTCATCTATGATGGAAGCATCAGAAAATTCTAGAAAAATTAAGGTATCAATAAAGCACTTTAATAAACAATTATCCATTTTTTTATTCATTTACTATCCTCACTTCAATATTTTTTATATCCAGTTCTGTTAACATTTTTTCTGCCCGCGATTTTTGTATCTGATTTGGAACTTCCCATCTACCTGTTAATCCATTTTGACGCAAAGCTTCTGATTGTCTCAGCGCTTGATTTCTAACTTTATCAGTAGTTACGATAGAAATTTTTCTATCTATCAAAACTGTACCATCTATCCCATCAAATCGCACAATTTTTTCTATACCGCCAGATTGAAAATAAGATAATGATGGAGTTTCAAGCGTCTTTGTATTAACTCTACACCGTGACCCTGGAGCTGAATCATTAAAAAGTTGAGCGCCTGAATTCATGCTTGCATTTTCACTAATCCATTTTACTCTAGAAACTCTACTACCTCCCAAAGCTTCTAACACCTCTTCACCAACAGTAGACAGTCCTTTTAGAACCGGACCAGCTCCCATGGTTACTCCTGCCAGTACTGCCTGGGGTGCTAGAAACCCTACCACGTCTCCCACATCTTGGGCAATGCTTGGATCAATCCCCAATCCATCTCGCATGCCCCGGCGCACCCCTGTTCCTGCTGTTTCTCCCACCCATTCAAGCCCTTCACCCACAGAATGAATTGTTGCTGCAGCTCCATCCTTCACAGGCGCAAGAACCCGGCGCACATCTTGGGGTAAAGTATGATAAGCGGCTTTAGCGCCGTCAGTTAACAATTGAGCGCCTTCCCTTAAACCGAACTTTAAGGCCTCAACTGTTTGGACACTTGCTGCAAAAGCTTTATCACCCACATACTCAAGAGCACTTGCATCTTCTCCTTTGCGCGCACGGTAGCGATCCAGAGGCTCCAACAATTCTTCGGTTGCAGCTTCTTTTGCTGTTGCTTTGAATCTTTGTCCATAAGTATCCAAGCGGCGAGGAGGACTAGCTCGTCTTTCTGCTTCACTGGATCCTGATCCCCCGGCGCCACCTTGTCGTTCGAAGGCTTCGTCGCGGCTTCGTTCGAGGGTCTCCATAAACTCGGCATCTTCGTCCATTGCTGCTTGCTGCATTTCCATAATAGCGTGGCGCTCATGATTATGATCCACCATACCCGAACTTAAGCTGATGGCGGCGTTCATGCCAGCAGCCCCTGGGTTGGTGAAGAGAGCTGCGGTGGCCCCTGCCATCTTAGAGACCATGGAGGCATTCCCAATGCTATCCGCAGTTGTGGGATTCATAAGCTTGAAAGTCAGATCTGCTGTGAGGTTTGCAGCAGCACTGGCGATCGCGCCCTCTGTGCCCCCAGTCGCGTATCCAAAAGCTGCCCCTGAGAGAGTATGAAGACCCGTTTGAGCGGCGGAACTAATGGCACCGGAATCCGCTGCATCCCCAATCATGCCCGAGACTGTTGAGCTCGCAGCATTGGCAACCGTTTGGACAGCGGCGCGGCCTAGGTTTACGGGATCGCCCATGGCAGCAGAAAGGCCCGAGCTGACGGTGGTGCGGATAGATTCGCGGCCCAGGTGGCCCATGAAGGTTTCCATGTGTTTGGCGAAGCCGGTGGCGGCCTCTATTCCCGTGGTAGCGACTTGAGTCCCGGGAGGCGCCGTGTAGACAGTTGACATATCCAGCCCACAGAAGATCCCCTCCACAATGCCGGCTGTGACCATGGTCATGGCTAGGTTTTTAACGGTATCCGTCGAGGCCAGTTGTTCTGCTGCTTTCAAGATATTTCCTTGATTTGCGATCACTGCCACGGCTGCCTGGGAGCACATGGCTGTGAATCCCGCAGCCCCTGCAACTGTGACCACGCTCCCCATGGTGCCCGTGGCCCCCAGCGTACTGGCCAAAGATTTTCCCATACTCATGGCAATGCCGGTAGATCCCCCCGTGGCAATGGTCATTGCTAAAGCAACCACCATAGATAATCCCGCTGTAGGACCACTATGGGTTTTAGATTGGCGATCGTGGAATTCTTTTATGAGTTCATAAGTAACCTCCCCCCCTTGTTGATTCAGGCGTTTGGTGAACTCCAAGATTTGGCCTTCCACCTGCTGTAAAACAGTGCCCTTGGACCGGATCGTGACATTTCCCCTAAAGGTAGAGGGTGTATAGGTTTGATGAGATTCTTGTTCTTGAGTCGTCGTTTGCCAAACGGGACTTGAATCCATCGTGACGGTCGCCTTTTGTTCACTGTTGGTACCTTGAAGAATCCGCACAGCCCCCTTCATTGCTGTTATGCCCACATCATCTATCAGGAATTGACCGTTGGTAAGGGTGATATCTCCTGTTTGGGCTTCAATCTTGACGGTGCTGGGGGCGCCTTCGGGTGCCGTGAACTCTACACCCCTGGAGGTGGAGGTACTGCTTTGGGTGG
>CAYOCE010000052.1:0-8123 GCA_964402405.1 uncultured Hyphomicrobiales bacterium
AAAATAAGGTGGAAATCTTTTGTTTTGCTCGTCTAAATGTTGATACTGCACTACTTCTAATGGATTAAACGGGGGATTCCAAGTTATTCCCTCTATAGATGAATATTTATGATCAGATAGAAAAAAGATACCCACAAAAAAATATATTGCGGGATCTGGAAATCTATCAATACAAAATAAAACAGGTGATCCAGAAGAACCACGGGTAGACTCCATATCTATTATAAGCTCTTTTTTTCCATTAAATGGATATCGAGGATCATTTGAGATAATTCCTTTTCTCAATAAGGGCAAATTGTGAACCTCATCAATTCTGCCATCAGGATACCCTATCATCCATGTGGTTGTTCTAGGAACATGATTATTTCTCCAAAGATCTTCTATCTCATGAAAAGGAAGAAGTGATTGAGAGTTAATAATAACCCCATTTAATGAACGTATAAGTGGTTTCCAATTTTTATAATAAGAAGGATCATCAAAAGAATCTGAAAATAACGGGGGATTTTGAGAATTAGTTGTATCTTCGACGTATTTTACAATTTTATCAAAAACAGAATCCATTTCTAATGCACATAAATCAACGTCTTTCTCCTTATGCTCCATCCATGACGGCTTATTGATTCTTACATTAAAAAATCCAACACTAGCGCCAGTATTGGCATGTGCATGTATTTTTAAGGAAATATCCCATGGATCTGTAGGTTGGCTATACTGCCTAGATGTCCAACGATCACATGGCAATCCAGCCACATGTTTATTTGTAACAAGGTAAGTTTTTCCACCTGTATCCGTTCTATCTACCCATAAAAACCCTGAGCCCCCTCCATCACTCCACTTGGGGGGAAGTCCTCTTTGAATACAAGTAATTTTAAGAGTTGAGAACATTACCTCATTATATTGATCAATAACAATATTGAGCTTTGGATCAACAAGAGGAACGCTAATTTTAATTGGATCATCAAATTCAGGATTTGGGTTTGCCGCATAAGACCCAACCGATAAAATAGATAAAACAATAAGTTGTAATATTTTTTTCATGAATAACTCCCATTAATAGAATGACTAAATGTATACTTTAGTGAATAATATGTCAATTAAAAACAGTGAAAATTGATGATTTTTCTTTACTTTACTAGTATTAAGGATCATACTTACCTCACTATTTTATAGGAGGAATATATCGTGAAACGTTTTTATTTGTTGCTATTCTGGTGTTTGATGGTCGTTTACAGCACAGTAAGTGCAGTAGATAGGTTACCTCAATTTGCAGCTGATATCTTTTTTGGTGAGTTTCCAGAAAATCAAAAATATTGCAGAGTTGTTGACTATGACGTGAAAAATCAACAACTAAATCAAGTAATGTATGTTGAATATACAAATGAATCTGACCTTGTTGAAAAGTTAACAGGTCTTAAACTTATTTCTCATGATGTTGTAATTAAAGACAGACAAGTCCATCTTCCTTATAAATTTAACCCCTTTGGATTAAACGGATATGCTATCAGCACAAATGGGGATGTTGATTATGAATACAAATCTGGTTTTTCTGTAACAACAAAATCTGCCCATTCTGTAAGATACTCATTTATGGCAGATAGGTGCTCAATAGAATCTTGTGAACAATTTGCCTATACTATCTGTAAAGGAGATACCGATTTAACAGCCGGAACATTACTTGAGTCGCTGTTTGATCGCTCACGTCTTAAAATGAAGCAAGTAGGAGAACCAGATTTTATAATAAATTTTTTAACACAGAGAGCGGAAATAGATGCAAATTTAGCCCAAATAGAAAAAGGGCAAGATCAATGGGGACATGTTTTAAATCCTGCGTTGGTAGCATATTTTGGACAAAGCATATTAAACAACTTAGTAAGAGACATAGGATTAGCAGTTACTCGGTTAACGTTAATGTCTAGAGGTTATAATCCAATTATTTTTTTCGATAATGGCAAAATTAACTATGACATTTTTGTTTGTGGAGGGGAAATAGAACTGTCTTTATCTCAGTATTTTATTACAAGTTCAACATATTCTTGTAACCATGTCAGTGCCAGAAAAAATGGGGAAAAGATTATTCAATTAGGTAGAATAGTCCCCCTAATTAAACAAGCTATTAGTATACCTGATTTAAGAGAAAACATGCTTTCTTTAGCTCGGCAAATCTCTGTTAATTATGACTCTGTTTTTTTGTTTACCCATCGTACAGTAGGAACAGGTAAATCTCAGATTTTTTCTCAGACTGCAAGAGCTCTGTATCTAGACAGTTTAAAAAGTGCAGTAGAAAAAATAAAACATGATGATCCTGACTTTGATACAACAGTAAAATCCATTCAAAAAATTAAAGAACAAGCTGAAAAATGGGGAGATCAGGAAGATGAAGATGATAGTCGTGTAAAAGAAGATACTGATCAAGAAGAAATAGATGAAGGGGGGCCTTCTGATGTGGGAGAAGCCCCCTCTACTCCATTGGCAAATGGTCATCATGAAAAATCTAAAGATGAAAAAAATGGTGATGACGATTAGATTAAGATTTAACCTAAATGTCTCTGTTTATTTATTAAGAACTTTTAAGAAGTCTCGTACCTAGTTCTTTAGGAGATCCGTCCCCATTGACATAGGAATAAAGGGTTGTTGTTGTAATTCCTAAGCGTTTTGCAACATCAGAGGCCACAGACTTATGACCAGCCATTGCTGTCATCTCCATTTTAAGGGTGGATTGATCCATTTTTCTGGGTCTTCCCCCAAGTCTGCCCCTGGCTCTCGCTGCTGCAAGACCTGCTCGTGTCTTGTATCGAAACATAGTGGTTTCAGCCAAGGATCTTTTATGGTAATTGGCCTCTATCTTCCACTCTTTAAGGCTTGTTTCTTGAATCCTTTGAATAGCGTGGTTTCTAGGCTCTATGACACCCTTTCTTGCCCCTTTCCTGGGAGGGATAACGGGAGTGGCTAAGCGCCTAGAAATAGCTTCGTAACAACGCCCTTCATCATAGGCCCCATCCAGGGCAACCATATTCAAAGCCCCAGGAATTTGATCTAAAACCTCTGCCAGTACTTCCCCATCCTTCACATCATTGGTTGTGATAACGGACGCCAGGATCTCTTTGGATTTTGGGTCCACCCCCAGATGTATTTTCCGCCAGGTGCGTCTTTTGGAAACCCCATGTGTCCTTACTTTCCATTCACCTTCCCCATAAATCTTTAAGCCCGTTGAATCAATAACTACGTCTAGATTTTCACCTTTTGATAAACGAAGGAGAGGCACTTCAAGGGTTTTGGCTCGTTTTGAAAGAAGGGTATAGTTGGGAACGGAAAGATGTAAATTCATCATCTTTAGGATAGATTTCAAAAATCCTTGGGTTGCTCTGAGGGGCAGTTTGAAAACATTCTTGATGGAGAGGGCCATTAAAATAACGTGGTCACTGTAAAGTTGTGGCCGGCCTCTTTTGCCTTTGCGCGTTCCTCCAAAATAAGATTCATCTACTTCAATTTCTCCATCAAATACTTCATGGGCCTCTTGCTCAACATGAAATGCTATGATTTCCCTTAATCTTTCAAAGTAATAAGCAGCTGTACTTTTGTTAACACCAATCAATTGAGAGGCACATCTGGCAGTCGTTCCTGCCACAAAATGTTCTATTAATCTTGTTTGTTTACTACTACTAATCCTACTTTTTCTCATAGCTTCCTAATAACATTTCTTAGTTATCTAGGACAGCCCCTAAGTAAAATTAAAACCTCCTGTTTTAGTACTAGAAATTGACATTTGTCATTTTCTAGTAGTCCATTGTAAAAACAAAATTTGAAAATAAACCCCAAAATAAATTAAAAAATACTATATTTTTCATGCCAATTCAGACATTTGGAACCCGAAAATGATATTTCTTGTTTACAGGTCCCAAAATAAAATTTATACTGGGACCTGAAATCAACATTTCACGTTTTAAGGATCCAACATGACACGGTTTATTGGAAGAAAAAAAGAGCTTCAAAAACTTTTAGAGATATCCCAAAGAAATACAGCTTCTTTTGTTGTTGTGCGTGGAAGACGTCGTATTGGAAAAAGCCGTTTGATTGAAGAGTTTGGCAAAAATTTTGATCATTTCTATAGTTTTGTAGGTCTTGCTCCAGAAGCTGGGATTACAGCAAAGCATCAATTAGATGAGTTTTCTCGTCAAATTTCTAGGGAGTTTAAAACTCCCCCTGCTCTATATGAAGATTGGAGCGATGCCCTTTGGGCCGTGGGAGAAAAAATTCAAAAGGGTAAGATTCTTTTGCTTTTTGATGAGGTTCCTTGGATGGCATCTCTTGATCCAACTTTTTTGGCCAAAATTAAAAACTTCTGGGATCAGTACGCAAAGAAAAATGAAAATCTATTTTTTGTTCTGTGTGGATCTGCATCTTCATGGATTGAAAAGAATATTCTAAGCAGTACAGGGTTCGTAGGACGTATCACTCAAACATTAACGTTAGAAGAACTTCTTTTGGAAGAATGTGCCCAATTTTGGCCATCCACAATCTCATCCCATGAAATACTTAAAGCTCTTTCTATTACAGGAGGCATTCCCCGTTATCTAGAAGAAATTAATCCAAAAGTTTCTGCTGAAGAAAATATAAAACGCCTTTGTTTTACAAAAGGAGCTCTCTTGGTTCAAGAATTTGATCAAATATTCTCAGATTTGTTTTCAAGAAGAAGTATTTTCTACAAAAAAATAGTAGAAGCATTGGTTTCAGGTTCTAAGGAACGTCAAGAAATAGCTAAAATTATAGATTTAGAGGGAGGACGCACAAGCGAATATTTAAGTGAGCTTGAGCTTGCAGGGTTCATTAAACGAGAAAACACTTGGAATATAAAGGTAGGAAGAGACTCCAAACAAAGCAAATATCGCTTGAGTGATAATTATTTAAGGTTTTATCTAAAATATATTGAAAAAAATAAATCTAAAATTGATCGAAATCTTTTTGATTTAAAGTCTTTAAGCCAGCTTCCTGAATGGAACACGATCATGGGACTTCAATTTGAAAATCTTGTTCTTAACAATAGGCATATCATTCACCAGGCATTGGGACTTGATATAAACGATATTATCTCTGAAAACCCTTTCTACCAACGTCCAACAAAAACAACAGAAGGATGTCAGATTGATTTTATGATTGAAACACGGTTTTGTACACTTTACGTATGTGAAATAAAATTCTCAAGAAATGAAATTGATCCATCCATAATCCAAGAAGTTGGGGAAAAAATTAAACGCTTAAAATATCCCAGAGGATACTCCATTAGGCCTGTTTTGATCCATGTGAATGGAGTTCATGAGGATGTCATTAATTCCAATTATTTTGCTAGTATCATTGATATTTCTAGATCTTTAAAAAATTAAGAATTTCATAATAATAGGGGGGAAAAATCTGCATGTGGAATTAAGAAGGAATAATCAGAAAGGCCGTGAAAGAGTGGTCCTGTGGAAGAACCCACAAAAGTGTTCGTTCTGAGTTAGGCTGTTTTCCAGAAATGGAGCGCCAGAAAATGCTTAGTGTATGTTTTCGTTCTATTGGGTATTCAAACCACTTAAAGTAGCTGAAGAACACGATCTGGCTTAGTGATAATTGCTTAGAGTAACTTTTAGTTCCAATGATCGTCATACACCAAATAATACTCTATTTGGCTGATATTTTTTGTTGTTTTAAGAAAAATGCTCTAATTCGCCACGTAGTGCGTGGCGAATTGTCCATCAGTTGGTTTTCTATTGCAGATTCCTTAAAAAACATATTTCATTTGCAAATAATGTCAAAAAATGTCATTTTTTGAGAATGCAATATTAAAGTTTTATATAATCGATAAGCTTTCACATTGACAATCTTTCTTTAAATATGTTTTTTGGTTAGGGGTTGGTTCATCAACTAGTAAGAGAGTTTTACTTGATGAAAATTATTATATTAGCTTTAGGCCTATTAATTGTTGGGGAGGTACGTTCTTTAGTTCAAGATGAACTCATTGAAGTTTACACCCATCAAACCAATCAGTGGGAGGAAGCACCGTACGAAGCACCTCAACATTTTCCAAAAATTTTTCAATCTTTGCCTCAATCTCATTGGCCTGCTTTACCTGAGTCTTACGAGTGGAGGATTTTACCTAACGACACTATCAAACTCTTCAGACATGTATCCAGCAGAAGCTATAACTTTGATTTTGTAGTGTATGGCCCTAATGAAAGAGAGCAGATTAATTTTTTAAGTCGATGGGATAATACAACCCATCATGCTTTTACTTATACCCGTAATCCCCCCTTAAATAATGAATATGCTCGGAATACCTACCCCATAAATGCTGATGGGTATAAGATAGGCACCCAAACCTATGTTCGTGGACATCTTATAGATTTCTGCGACACAATGAACTTAGAGGACGAAGAGATGGTTGCAGGAGGAACAATAGATCAAACAATTTCTACACTTGACCCTCGCAATTATCATCCAGAACCTCCCCGCAGTCATTGGGGGCTTTCTTTAAGAAAGGACTTAGTACGTTCTATTCGTGTTTTAAGAGGCTGTTATGCTCAGTATATGTATTATTCTGAAACACCCCTTGCAACAAGATATGGAACCCATATTCCAGATGGATGCTACTTTGCTGAAATGGGCCGTGATTACACTATAAAGCAAGTATATCATGTGCCTTGGAATCATCCTATTCATCAGGAGCGTGCTCAAGGAAATACGTGGCAAGATCGATTAGCGCCTCTTATTGATTTTGATTCTTTTGTGCCATCTCCTTTTGTTCATAACCAGCGAGAGGAGATTATAGATATGGATTTTAAGGATCTTCCTTTTTCTTATGAATTACCAGATGGGAAGCTATCTTATAAAAGCCTTTTTCAATTAACACAAGCTGCTGACCATGAAATGAGATCAGTGGTATCCAAGACAAATCTTGTTTATTACCTTCTAAAAGAAGATACCACCCCAAGAAAAATAGAAATGTGGTTAAAGAGACTTTTATTGCATGCGGATTTTATGGATGACAAATTAAGAGTTGTTAATTTTTTACCAACGGAAAAAGCAAATAATTTACTCGATCTTGTTAGGTTAAATGAAGGTATTGATGGAAATGATCAGATGTATGACCATTTACGCAGGATTATTCGTAATCAAGAAGAAGGACGTATCCGTCTTGATACTTTATGGCAAGAAGTGGAGGAAACTATTCCCCAAAGATTATTAGTTGTTCCTGCTCCTATTGTTATTCCTTTTATAGATATGGCAAGTTATCCCCATATTACAAAAACGATGTATGCCAATATTATAGGGTTTCTTAGAACAAATGAGCAGGTTGAAATTCGAAATTTAACAACTCCCCGAGCTACTAAGATTGCTGAGCGTATTAGAGGTCAAATGACTGCAGGAGTTATTTCCCCACGCGCACAAATTACATATACAGTTAGCCCAACAAAAAATTGGAATGTGCAAAAGCCCTTTACTGAACGAAACATTGCTGCTCGTCGTCTTACATTTTCAGGTTGAGATATTTCACCCAGCGAACCGAGCAAACGGTAAGGGTTTTTAGATGCATTTTCTATGAACTTATATAGCAGTCTGACCTAGAAATCTGAAAGTAATATGTTAATATTTATATAAAGAAAAAATTTAACACTACATCCTCTTATTTCATATCCTTCTTTCCTTTTTTTATATTTCTCAAAATTTTTTTTAATCTAAGCCTTTGATAAATCTTTATTTATAAAATATTTTAATATTTTTAATAGAAATGCTATTGACACATAATTAAATTTGGATATATTGAGTTTCAAGAAAACTATAAAAGAAACATAAAACTCATAAGTGTGTTTTATAAAAAGGAGAGTCAAATGACCATACTTTGTTTGAAAATGGTTTTACTCATTAAAGAAGTCCTAACCCTACTTCTTGTCTCTCAAAACTTTTTTCACAAAGATGATTCCCTTTTTAGTTTCTTGAGTAGTTTTCTTAGTACCTCCCTAACTCCTGCTATGTACCTTTCCCCAAGAAAGTCTTTACTTTCTTGGGGCCTTTTTCAAGAAAAATGGGGGTATAGATGAAAGAACATAGACTCTATCTTTATATGTCAGAACCGATACGGTTTTTAGGGT
>CAYOCE010000053.1:0-8066 GCA_964402405.1 uncultured Hyphomicrobiales bacterium
TCGAAAGATTTGGAAATCAAAGACGAAACCCTAGACTTCTATCGTACTCTGCAACCCGTGGAGAAGAACAACAAAACACGGGAGCACTCATTTCTGGGGTTCTTGCCGCACGTCAACTTCCTCTTCTACAAGGAGTCTTCTTAGGGCTTCTCTTGATGTCCTTCGTGATTGTTGTCGCTTTTACTTTTATCCCTGGAGGGCTTCAAATTTGGGGAATGTGGATTAAGATGATCATTTGGGTAGAGAGTTGGCCTATCTTTTATGGCATTTTAAATTGTATTGGCCTTTTATGGCTTGAAAAATCTAACGCCACTATTACCTACACATATGGTCCTGGAATTACCTGGCTTACTCAATCAGGTCTTGCAGACTCTGCATGGAACGCGTACGCAATTGTTCAAAACATGTGCTTAGCCGTTCCCTTTTTATCTTGGGCGCTTATTTCTAAAAGTGGGCACGCTTTAGTCTCCATGGCAGAGCGCCTTCTCCCCACAGTGGGGAGATCCTTAGGGCAAAGCATCGTGGATAACACCCAAACCTTCGACACGCAGTCGTTTCATAATCGCAGTTTGAATAGCTTTCAAATGGCACAACAAAATTTGGGATCAAATTACTCGTTAAGTTCTATCCGGGATGATGGACAGTTTCAGATTACCTCTTCTCCTTCTGGCGCTCAAGTCATTAAAGAAGGTGTGAGTCAAGGAAAACACATGATTAACGCAAGTGATGCCATTAGTTCTCAGTTTAATAAGCAACTTGGTCGTGAATTGACTGCCATGGAAAGCACCCAAGCCTCTTATAGCAAAACAAAAAATGAGGCTTTGGATCAATCTTATGAACTGGTAAAATCCTTTGCAGAAGGAAAAGCCTTTATTAAAGGTGCCAGTGAATCTCAAAACAAAGAGATCCAAGTTGCTGCACAAGAACTCTTATCTGCTACAACAAGGCATGCACATCAACATGGGCTTTCTAATAGTAAATCTTGGGAACATAGTATGGGTGCTAGTGTTGAAGCAAGTGCAGGTTTTAAAATATTAGGTACGGGCGCCTCTATCAAGGGAGACATCAGCACCCGTGGGACAACAAGGGCTGTAAATGAATCCTCAGATCAATTTAACCGAGAAACAGGTTTTACATTAGATGCGAGTGAACGCGTTACCCAAGGACTAACGGCTGCCCTTAATAATCAAGTTACCTTTACCGATGATGCTTCAAGGCGAGTTGGCGAAAGTTTTAGGGGAAGTGTGAGTGATCTAGAAAGCTACTCAGAGCAACTTTCTGCCCAAAAAAGTAAAGTGGAGAGGCTTTCTGAAATGGGAAGCATACTTGAAAGTCAGGGAGTCAGTGTGACCCAAAGTCTTAATGATGACGTTCTAGAATATATCGCATCCCACCATCATTTGAGTAAGGAAGAAGCCGCCCGGTGGGCCTCCACCCATTCCCATGAATTTCAAAACGAAGCAAACGCTTATTTAGAAGGATGGACCTCCCATATGATCCACTGGCTTGAATCTAAAACAGGCCCTATGAATCCAAGTGCTATTGATGATGCATACCTTGATTATAAGAAGGGTATCTCTTTAAAAGAAAAGGAGATGAGTAAAAACGGTCTCACACAAGTACGCAAAAGAGCTGAAAAAGAAGGACTAGGGGAAGAAAGAATGAAAGATTTTGATAAAGAAACGCTTGCTTCGCAAGATCAGATCGCGGCCTCCCTTGATACCCCCGAAGACGATTTTAAAGAGATTGAAGGTAAGCTTGGAAGTAATCAACACGCCATTCTTCAAGAGCAAGAAGATCTCAAGAGGAGTTTTGAATCCAAAAAAGAAGATGTTTTAGCCATGAGGGCGGTTAAAAATATGGTGAAAGGGGATTAAGAGTCAGGAGGAAATGTATAAGCGCTCTATTGAAAACCATGATCACAAGTGCTTTCCATGGCTTCTTGAGGTGTAAAAGACAACACTTGATCTGACAGACAGAGTTTGTAAAATAAGAGTTTGTAAAATAAGATTTTGTCAAAGAGCATCTTCAGATCTCTAAAAAATCCTCTCTTTCTAAAAGGATTATTAAGGGTCTTCTGTATACTTCTGCAAAAATAGAAAAAAGAAACATATTTGAATTTTATAAAAACATATATATAGAGAATTTTGGTTCTGATACCTCTATGAATTTTTTTAGCTTTCCAAAATTATTAGATAAAAAAGAAGTCCTTACTTTTTAAATCCAGGCTTATATTTTTGACATCATTTTTTTCCCTCATAACTCCCCCAATTTTCCATGAACATTAGGTTTCAATACTTGAGAATGCACAGAGTGATGTAAAGGAAGGAATGGCAAAAATCTTATGGATTTAAAACCTAAAGGTTTTGATGCATGGGATCCTGAAGACTCATCTCTCGCTGTCCAATGGGATTTTTCCACATCTACTGCTAGTGTTTTAGTATAGCCTCTTCTCGAACTAAGGGTGATCAAGAAATTAAATTGGGAATTAAAAACTAATCCCTCTAATCCCTCTAAAATTTGTTCCCCCAGAAAATTACGATTGTTAGGAACAGTATTCTTCATCTTCCTTAAAATAGATTTAGCTTGGTAGTTTTTAGGACTATTTAAAGCATCTCTAAAAGCCCTTTGACAATTATGTTGTTCCTTAAACAAAGAATAAGAACATATACTACAAGGATCTTGCATGGTATGAACATGTACCATGACTCCTAAAACCGAACAAACAGGCCGAATCTCCTCACTTCCAGAAGAACTGGAGGCATTTGGCAAGAGCCCGGATTTTAACTCTTCTAAAACGTCTTTTATTCGACGCCTCATGCTAAACCTTAAGATTTGCTCACTGTCCACATAAGATCCCTCCCATGTGGCTTCTCCCCTATCTGGATGTATTGGGAGATCTATTCCCCCTAAATCTCCTTGATAACGATCATTAAGCTCTTCACAAGCTTGTTCAAATTCCGGATTTTCTGGCATCTCTGGATTCATTTCAAAAAGACCTTGATATTTCTTCTTCCCCCCTACAGTTCCCAATAAATCTTCCTGTAAGACCCCCTTCCCTATATCATCGATTCCTTGAAGAACATATCCATTACGAGTCATAAAACTTGTATCTTTAAAATAGTGAATAGAACTACTTGTAAGCGGTCCTGCACTTCCACTTATAAAAACATCCGGGATCGTTGCTGTTTTTATATAGGTTGATAGATCAGATCCACCATCATAGTTAGACTGAGCATTGTAAATTAGACTTACAGAATAAAGGGCAAAATTCTTTTTCCGTAAACGTTCAACCGTTGGTCGATCAAGGATGTGGGCAGCATCCAGCCATTTCTCATGCTCAGCTACAATTCCCGCTTCTTTTCTAGAAAGTCCTTCATGAATTCTTCTAAAAGTTTTTTCTGGAATACACGAATTAGGAAAATCAAATTTTAAATGGCTTCGGATGCGAATTCCCTCTTCTGGTGGATGTAAAAGTCCTTCTTCTGTAAAGGCTGCAAGAGGACCAAGCGAGTGAAAAATTAACAAACCCCCAAAGGCAACCCACGGAATCTTGAGAAAAGAACTATTCCTCATCATCTTCGTCACTTTCTTCATCAAGTTTTTCTTGAACAGTACTTAGTTTTGCAGCAGCTTCTTCAAATCCTAAATCTAAAGCTTGTTGATAGTAGGTCTCCGCCTCTTTAAGGGCCCCTATTTTTGAACTCTCTTCACACAGTTCTCCTAAAAATACTAAAGCTTTTCCTTGGTTATAAAGCGCTTGCTCTCTCTTTCTCTCCAGTTTTTGTCTTATCCATTCTACCTGTTTTTGTATTGCTTGCATTTGAGGAAGCTTCTGGATTGCTTCTATTTTCATTCTTAGCGTAGACATCTGCCTTTGCTGGGGTGGATTTGGATCTCCTTCTGCCGTTTCTACAATAGATTGGAGAGCCTCCGTAAGATCCTGTCCACCAGAAACAATTTGATTAGCCATAAGATTTTCTTGTAATTCTTGTAATTTTTGATCGTATTTCAGAACTTTTTGAGCAGCCTGTTGTTGGACTCCCTCTGCTAAAAGAGAAGCAGCTTCTGGATTTTTACCTATCTCTAACTCACCATCTCCGTTCTTATAAGCCTGGGCTAATTGTAATCTAGATTCTAAGTCTTTTTGAGATTTTTGTTTTAAATATCTTGTTACAAAAGAGTCTCTTGCTTGAGGCACAAGGTATGGATCCCAAGGAGCATGTTTTATAAGTAATTCAAAACCCTCTTCGTAAGGGACCTCATAGCCATAATAAGTCATATGATGCCCCTCATAAAATTCTAATGTGCCTGCTGGGGCAGCTTCAAAAAATCTTCTAATCCAAGAAAGATTCCTTAATTGGGGTGGCGCTATAAAAACCATTTTTTGCATAACCATCCTTAAAGAGGTCGGTTGAATTGCAGGAGAAGGCATCATAGGCAGAACTTGAGCAGGAGGATGGGGAGGGCTAGGGGTTAAAGACCTTTCTGCTCCTTTTTTACCCCCTTTTTGTTTTTTCTTTTGCTGACCAGGCGAAGAAGAAATCGCCTTAGTCGCAGAAGAACTAGAGGCTGCAGGTCCTAGTTCTAAAGGAGAAGGCATCATTTGTTGTAATTGCGCTATCTGTGCTTGCCTTGCGTCTGATACTCTTTTTTTATCAAACCCTTGGCAAAGTGTTGTAATTATTTGTTCACTTTGTGTAACCGTTGTTCTTGTTAACGCCTCTGCTGCAGGAGTTAAAGATATATTGAAATTAACAAAATTATCTCGTGCTAAAAGGGTTAAAACAAAAACAGATGTTTGCTGAAATTGCTCTAAAGAGATACTGCTTTGTGATATATCTAGAATTCTAAGATCTTGTAATAACCCTCTTTCTCCCAAACATTTCATGAAAGAAAAAAATGCTTCGTCAGAGGTAAATTGTACTTTTAAAGCCTGAACACCTACTTGTTTGAGTTTTTGGATTTTTCGATCACGTTTAACAACATCTGCTAAAAAATCTTCCGAAGAAATTCCACGTATTTGAGATCCTCCCACCCCTTCTTGCCCTAATACTGGTGGGTATTTAAGAGCATTCCATGCCCATAAAGGAATATTATTTTTACGCATAGTCTCAGGATTGATCCCAATAACAGGCATATCAACTGAAAAATTGAAAGATGCTCCTACTGCTGGAGGCAGAAACGGTACTGAGATTTGAGAAGGACTTGCAGATGAATTGCTAGAGCCCCCTCCCCTTCTCCATTCTTGATCCATGGATTGAGAATATTGGAAAACAAGAAACTGTAGAAAAAAAAATGTAATAAAAAATGATTTATATGTAATTTTCATTGACTACCATTCCCCTAATCTGCTTTAGACTTTATTTTTCCTAGATGGTAAGCAGTTTTAGTTTAGACGTCAAGCACAATGTCACGAATTTCAAGAAGCAGCAGACATGGTGGCAAAATTTGCCAAAACAGCAAATGACCTAAACACTATTGCAAGTGCCTTGTCAGGAATGCCCACCTCTATTTTAAGAGGTGCTCACCTTGGAACAACGACAAGTTCCACCCTTACTAATGCTCCTACTGGAGCAACCACTGCAATTACTATTAGTAGAGTATAAGCTATATTACAATTAAGAAGTTATGTTTTTTATTGTATTTTTAATAAAAATATAGGATAGTAACTTAAATTAAAGACAACCCTTTTAAAAGGAGTATCATCATGAAAAAAACATCTCATATCATGTTAAGTGTACTAGTGCTCTTATCGATTTTAGTTGCTTATGACACTAGCGCACAATTTAAAGTATCTGGTCTATATATTAATGATGAGGAAATTCCGCTACAACAAGGAGAGACTGTAAGAGACGTGTTTGATTCCCTCCCTCGTATTGAAGAAGTTCAAGAAATAAGATTTATAGGCACCGTAACAAATGATAATATAGAAATAAATTCTTAAGGAACTTAACACTAGACCCCTTACTAATTTGAAAAGTGTTAACTTTCAGTATAATCATAAGTTAACCCCTGGGGTATTTTCAGAAAATAAAGAGGCCGTACAGGAATTTGTTAATCTTCTGAGAAATCCTTCTCTTGAATATGTTAAGCTGTTTGGTACAATTCTTGCTAAAGAACAAGGCATAGAAGATATGGTGGCTTTGAGGCTGTACTTACTCAAGACAGGAGTAAGAAATCGTGGACAATTGCTTGATAAAGTAACAAGAATTGCATGGGGTGGGTAGGTGATTAATCAACTTTGATTTGAAGTCTTTCCAAGTGCACTCGTATAATTTTACTAATGTCTCTCTAAAGAATTAGATTTTAGATTCTGTCCAAGTCTTTTTAAGGCGGTATGGTAATCGGCAATAAAATCCTCTAGCTTTTGAAATGCCTCCTCTAAAAGCTCCAGAGTAATGACACTATCGTTCTTAGCAATGTCACTAAAAGAAATCTCTACAAAAAGCATTCTTAAGTGTTTCTGGATAGTAGGATGATCAAGAGAGAGTTGATTTTTTTCAATGACCTCTAAAATGTCACGAAGTGTCTCCTCAGCTCTATACCGCTTGAGTTCCATTCCAAAAAGGATTTTTTCCACCTGATCCCTAAAAGTAGTAGTACCCCCCCTTCCCTCTTTTGGTTTTTCGTTTATATTTTTCAAAAACAATAATATCTGCCATTTTCAATTCCTTCATCGTTCAATTTTCTGCAGCTCCGTTGTAAAAAGGGAACTCGAGAGCAAGTTCTCTCGAGTTCAAGTTAACAGGGAGGTACAGTGAAACTCCTTTAACAAAGAGGAGGCTTTGCGCCTCAGAATACCCTTTCTACTTTGTTGTAGAGTTTCATCAAATAGCTCTTCACATTAGTTTGTGAGAGCTATAATTATATATTGGAGTATTTAAGCTATTTTGTCAACAAACTTGTTGCTTATATAGTCCAATATGGTATTTTTATCAAAAAAACTTGCTAAAAAATAAAGGCTGCTCCTATAATGAGCCTATGGATACCCTTCTTATTACCCAAATTAAAAAACGTTTATTTGAAAAAGGCTTGTCAGTACGCGCTGCTGAAAGGCTTGCGGGGTTAGGAGTACATTCTCTTAGTAATGTGCTTTCTGGTAGATCTAAAAAACCAAGCGCTGAGCTTTTGACCTCTGTGGCAAGAGTTCTTGGGTGTAGTGTAAACGAGCTTTTATATGATAATGAAACTTCTCAGACAATAAATTCTCTTCCTCCTGCCCCAAAGCTTGAGTTGTTAAAAAACACAGCCTTGTTCCATGAAATTATGGAGTTTTTAGTTAAAAATCATTGGGAAAAAGTTGCTCCCCTCCCCTTTCATGTTGTTGTGTCTAAATCTCTTGAGATTTATGAATATTCTGTCTCTAAAAATAATGGAGTTTTTAGTCAAACTTTTGCAGAATGGATTATAGAAAAATAATAGACAACTATCGGAAGGCAATTGTTGCGACAGTGTCGCAACAATTGTGTTTAGAATTTGGAAATGGATTTTCTTATTCTGCTATTATATGTTATAAATTATAATTTATAAATTATCATAAATGGTGTTTTCCAGCTTTCTCTAAGAAAAAATCTCTAATAAAATAAGGGTTTTAGGAATGATATAAACTATAATTTATAAATTGTAACTTATAATATATAATTTATACTTTTGGTGTTTTCCTCAACAATATCTGGACTCTAGCCCCCTCCCCTTCTCTTTCTTTTCAAAGATTAAACTCATGTAAGTGATAAATTTTTTCCTCTCTCAATAAAATTGGTAGGCGTTTTCTTTTAAGAAAGAGAAATGATCTTTGATAAGTGTAGGTATGCCAAACATACGTAGGGCATTTTATCCCTACAAAAACCAACTGAGAAATGACAAAAGAAAGTTTGAGAAAAGTTAGCGCGTACTTGTTCTTAAAATAGCTATAATGTCTATCCCTATATCTTCCTCCCTCTTCCCTCTAAAAACAAATTATACATTACAAATTATAATTTATAAATTGTTATTAAGAGTGCTTTTCTAGTCTCACTCAAGAATAATTTTCAATGAAATAAAGGATATTATGAATATAATAAGTT
>CAYOCE010000054.1:0-7797 GCA_964402405.1 uncultured Hyphomicrobiales bacterium
AGGATTATGAAAAGGTGATGCCGTGTAGCGCTACGCGCCTCACCCTGGGAAGTATTGTAAATACAAGGATTATGAAAAGGTGATGCCGTGTGGCGCTACGCGCTACACCCCTGAAAGCATTGTAAATACTGGGGTTGTGTAAAAATGTTGCCGTGTGGCGCTACGCGCTACACCCCTGAAAGCATTGTAAATACTAGGATTATGAAAAGGTGATACCATGTGGCGCTACGCGGTATCACTTCCAAAGAATTTGAAATTTTTTTAAGTTCTCTTAAGTAAAAAAGTATTCTACAATAATAGTATAGGTTAGTTTATTAACAAAAAAATATAGGGAGAATAAAATGAAATTAAGTAATTTGTCTTATTTAGTGTTATCTGTTGGGGTTTTTGGATTGATGGATGTTGCTGCTACTACTGCTCCGGCTGGAAGCGATGTCCTTTCTGCAGCAAGATCAGGGGCACACACTTTATCAGTTGAGGGTGTAGTGCTTCAAGCGTGTGCAGATGTTAATGGATCTAGAGACTGCTTTGAACTCATGGGAGTAGAAGTTTTAGATGGTCAAGATGTTGCAGCGCTTGCTTTTGTTGAAGAGCATGATGAAGGAGCAGATCAAAATGGCCGTCCGAGACATGTCGCTACATATGAACACGTAGATTCTCAGAACACACACCATCCCGATCACCAGGTTCAAGTGGTGATACATCATGCGGCACCTGCTAGTACAGTTCCTGCAAATGGGGCTCACCCAACAGATGCAACTCACCCTGCTGCAGTTGTGGCTACACCAGAGGAAACTCACCCAGATGCAGCTCATCCAGCTGCAGTTGCAGCTACACCGGAGGAAACTCACTCAACAGAAGATAAGCCAGCCAGTAGCCACGCTCACCATTAATAGTACAACCACCACAAAAAGCGGCCATTATTTGGTCGCTTTTTTTGTTTCAAGCCTAGATAAAAATAATTCCTAAAACCCTATTTCCTTCTGAAAAAAAATTCTATATAGTCCCAGTGCATCCTAAAATTTACCCTTACTTTTAAAGGATTTGATACATCATGCTTGCAAAGCTTTTTGGATTTTTGTCGGCCGATATGGCCATTGATTTGGGCACAGCTAACACTCTCGTCTACGTACGGGGTCGGGGTATTATTTTAAATGAACCTTCTGTGGTGGCAGTTCTTATTACGAATGGAAAACCACAAGTCTTGGCGGTGGGAAATGAGGCCAAGCAAATGGTGGGACGAACCCCTGGAAACATTAAGGCTATTAGGCCCCTTCGGGATGGGGTGATTGCGGATTTTGATATCGCCGAGGAAATGATCAAACACTTCATTCGCAAGGTTCATAATCGTCACGTCTTTGCGCGTCCACAGATTATCATTTGTGTGCCATCAGGATCTACAGCGGTGGAACGTCGGGCCATTCAGGAATCGGCTGAAAGCGCCGGAGGCCGTCGCGTATTTTTGATCGAAGAATCCATGGCAGCCGCCATTGGAGCAGGTCTCCCGGTGACCGAGCCCACAGGATCCATGATTGTGGATATTGGGGGAGGAACTACGGAAGTCGCCGTGTTGTCTTTGGGGGGAATCGTGCATTCCCAATCCGTACGCGTCGGGGGTGATAAAATGGATGAGGCTATTATTGGCTATATCCGTCGTCACCATAACCTATTGGTGGGGGAATCCACAGCTGAAAAAATTAAAAAGGAAATAGGATCCGCTTCCTTGAAGCCTAGTAAAAACAAGGAAATGAGTGTTAAAGGACGGGATTTAATCAAAGGGGTTCCTAAGGAAATCACCATCACCACCAAGCAAGTAGCGGAAAGCTTGACGGAAACCGTGGCAGCGATTGTGGAGGCTGTGAAGGTGGCCCTCGAAAAAACGCCCCCCGAATTATCTGCTGATATTGTAGATAAAGGAATCATGATGACGGGCGGGGGATCGCTGTTGTGTGATTTGGATCAGGTCCTGCGGGATGCAACAGGACTGCCTGTTTCTATTTCTGAAGATGCTTTATCCTGTGTGGCCCTGGGAACAGGCCAAGCCTTGGAACAAATGGACACGCTGAAATCTGTTTTAGTTAATCAGTACTAGAGAGCTGAAGGTTTTGTTATCTCTTGTAAACCATCCCGATCTTCGGAGGGGATCCACAGACACCTGTGGGTGATTCCTTGAAAGTGCTACCGCACATGGATCCCCGCCTCCGCGGGGATGGTTTATTAAATAAGATGGTTCGTATTTTTTACCCCCTCTCGCATCCTTTCAGATCACCCCGATGTAAATCGGGGTCCAAGAGAGTGGATTGCCGTCAAGGCCTTTCCCGCGTTAGCGTTCCATGGACCCCGGCTTCCACTGGAGTGATTGGAAAGAGTATGAACCATCCCCTTGAAAAAGGGGATCCATGTGCGGTAGCACTTTTGAAGTATTATCCAGAGGTATCTGTGGACCCCCACTTTCGTGAGTGTGGTTCGCGAGTGACAAAGTAGTAATTTCCAAAAGCTTATCTTGACCAGAGGGGGCTAAGATGGTTAACTCTGGTTGAATTTGAGTTTATCAACTAGAGATAATGTTTGATATAGTTTATGACAAACCACCTGCAACCAAAAGATATACCCTTTAAACGTGTCCTCCTAAAAATTTCAGGGGAGGCCCTCATGGGGGACGCCAATCATTCCATTGATCCCAAGATAGTGGATCAGCTGGTGAGTGATATTGCTGAGATTCATCAAATGGGGATCAAAGTATGTTTGGTTGTGGGGGCAGGAAATATCCTGCGAGGCGCCAAATCTACTTCAGATCATCTGGACCGAGGAACCGCAGACTTAATGGGCATGCTGGCAACGGCGATGAATGGCCTCGCGCTATCAGCGGCTATGAAATTCAAAGGGGTGGGGTGCAAGGTTGTTTCAGCCCTTCATATGCCTCAGGTGTGTGAAACCTATGAACGACAGAGATGTCTTGAGCATTTAGAGAATAATCAGATCTTGATTTTTGTAGCAGGTAGTGGGAATCCTTATTTCACAACGGATACAGCGGCTGTCTTGCGTGCCCTTGAAATGGGATGCGATGTCATAATGAAGGGAACTCAGGTAGATGGAGTCTACAGTGCTGACCCTAAAACAAGCCCAAATGCGACCTATTTCGATACTCTTGACTACCAGCAAGTCCTAGACCATCACCTCAGAGTTGTGGATATGACAGCCATTACTCTTGCTCAGGAAAATACATTGCCCATTTTGATATTTAATGTTGAAAAAGAGGGGGCTTTGTTGAATGTTATTAGGGGAAAAGGAAAATATACATTGATTGGTAAGGAGAAAAAATAAATGCATGATCATTTTAAACTAGCAGACTACAAAGAACGGATGAATCATACGATTGAGGCTCTAGAAAGGGAATTTGGCGGCATCCGGGCAGGGCGCGCGCACCCTAGTATTCTGGATTCTATTCGGGTGAATGCCTATGAATCCATGACGCCCCTAAGTCAGATGGCGACCATTCACGCGCCTGAACCTCGGATGCTGTCGATCCAGGTGTGGGATAAGGGATTGGTTAAGAATGTGGAGAAAGCCATTTTGGAATCGGATCTAGGGTTAAACCCCATGTCTGAAGGTCAAGTCATTCGTATCAATATGCCAAACCTGAGTGAGGAACGCCGCAAGGAATTGATTAAGATTGCCTCCAAAGCGGCAGAAACCGCTAGGGTGAGCATTAGAAATATTCGCCGGGATGGGATGGATTATCTGAAGAAATTAGAAAAAGATGGACATTTTTCCGAGGATGATCATCATCATAAAAGTCATGAACTTCAAACGCTAACAGATGAATACATTAAAAAAATTGATACCCATTTCGAAGCCAAAGAAAAAGACATTTTGCAGGTATAGATAATGAGTCAATCAATTCTCCCTATCCCAACCCATGTGGGTATTATCATGGATGGTAATCGCCGGTGGGCAAAGCATCGTGGTCTCCCCGTTCTGGAGGGGCATAGGCGCGGGATGACAGCCTTAAACGAGGTTGTGAAAGAAAGTTTGGCGCTGGGTATTCAGCATATCACCGTATATGGGTTTTCAACAGAGAACTGGTCACGCCCCTTGGATGAGGTCCGGGGGCTGATGAATCTAATCCGCATTTACGCGAAAGAAAATGTGAAAACCCTGCGGGCAGCGGGGGTTCGCCTTTGCTTTATGGGGGATAGGACCATGATTGATTCAGATGTTTTACAAATTATGGAAGACGCTGAAAAGTTAACAGCGTCTTGTGAAAAACTAACCCTTCGTATTGCCTTTAGTTATGGATCTCGTCAGGAGATTACAGCGGCTATCAAGGCCATTGCTGAAAAGGTTTTGCAGAAAGAAATTCAAATCGATCAAATCACCCCAGAAATGGTATCTGCCCATTTGGAAACAGCGGGCGCCCCAGATCCTGATTTAATTATCAGAACGGGTGGAGAGCAACGGTTGAGTAACTTTTTGTTATGGCAAGCAGAGTATTCTGAGTTCCTTTTTACAGATATCTTTTGGCCAGATGTGACTCAAGAACTTTTTAGACAATTTATCAACGATTATCGGGGGCGGGAACGTCGTTATGGAAAAACTTCTGAACAAATACAAGATGCTGCTTGCGGGCTTGCTTAATCCGGATCTGAAATATCGATTTATCTCAGCTACACTCATGTTTAGCCTATGCTTTATGATTCTGTGGCTGGGAAATTTTTTCATACGGCTGTTATCCTTATTCCTCGTATTCCTTCTGGGTTTTGAGTGGACAAAGATGTGCGGAATCACCCATAGGCACCATGCGGCCTTGGTGATTGTTATGTGCACGTATGCCTCTATGCTAGGGATGCTCCTTTCCCATGGGGTGTTGGGCTTGGGTCTTTTGTTTTTAGGGGCGGGACTTAGCATTATTTCGGGATGGCTAACCTGGCGTCGTGGATTTTTATGGATGGGCCTGGGGATTTTCTATGTGGGTATTCCCTTTTTATCCCTGATGTGGATTACCCTGAGCCTCCAGAGCAGTTGGTTGATTATCCTCTGGGTGATTGTTGTTGTCAGCAGTAATGACATGGGGGCCTACTTCATTGGAAAGTGGTTACAGGGTCCTAAACTATGCCCCAGCATCAGCCCCAAGAAAACCTGGGCAGGATATGTAGGCGGGACCCTCACGGCCATGCTGGCAGCCTTTATTTTATATAAAGTTTCCCCCATGGGATGGTCCCTGACTAATTACCTTCTAACCAGTTTGGTGATCATTCAAATGGCAACGGCTGGGGATCTTCTGGAATCAGCCATCAAACGATACCACGGTGTCAAAGACAGCGGCAATATCATCCCCGGGCATGGGGGCCTGTTTGATCGCTTGGATGGATTCCTATTGGCCTTCCCCTTTGTCGCCGGCATGATTTATCTGAATCCCCAAGAATTTTATATGGGGGTATAACAATACTCCCGATTCGAACATAAAAAAACGGCCAAAGATTCCTCTTTGACCGTTTTGTAGAAAAGTAGATTTAATTAATCGTTAGATGCAAGAAAGTAACTACTATCTCTATTTAAGTCTTCTAATGCATCCACCTCAGCTCGGGTTAACTTTTGTGGGGCCGCTTCAGGTACTATTATGGGGTTTGTATTTATGTCTTTCTGTAATTCACCAAAAGGTTTAAAACCCATAGAAATAGTCACTTTACGGTTTCGATTTCTTTCTATATTCTCAGTATATTCTATAGAAAAAACATCCTCAATAAGTGAAAAATTTACAAAATTATTACCTATATCATAGCTTTTACGGCCCTTGAGGGCCTCTAGTAAATCAAATTCACCTAGATCTAATAGTCCACCTTTTGTTCCAGTAAAGGCGAAAAGTATATTACGCCCTCCTTTTCTTAGGTGATCGCTTAAAACAACTAATCCTATATCTATTCTCCGGGAAATAAAGCTCCAGGAGCATAGACCGAAATTGTGTCCTTGTAAAAGTGAGTTTTTTATTCGAATGTCTTCTTCAGCAACTCTTTCCCCGTAAGGAGACGGTTCTCTTCCTGCAAAAACGAATCCCTTAGGATGTCCTGCCACTTCGATCAAAGGATGTGCGTCACCTCCAAATAAACTAACACCCACTTTTGTTGTTTCCAGGGGAGATTCTGTGGGTTCCTTCAGTTTCATAAGAGAATCACCCCTTTCACAACTCGAACCCTGGGAGGCATTGGGGTTTTGGGTCTCATCATTCTCATAATCATTTTTGATTATGGTAGAAACATTTAAAACAACTCTTTGAGGTATCTCCAGGGGATAAGAAATATCCCTAGAAACCATAAGATCAATATCTTCAAAATGAACTCCAAAGTTACTTGAAGCTCCCTCCATTCCAATAGACACTTGTGGTATTAAAATACCTGCAATTAGCAGGGATGTTAATATATTTTTAAATTTCATTTTACCTTGCTCCTTTATTTTAATTATTAATCCACTCATCTCTTAAATTTCTTGCAGAGAGCATATCTTCATTTTTTGCTTTTTTCAATTATATATTTTCATTAATCAGCTGCAGGAAGCGGATCTAATCCCTCTTCGGGTGGGGGATCTGGTCATACAACAGATGATGAAACAGCACATCGATAGGTCCTATGTAGGAATATAGTTCCCGCCAATTTCTGACATAAAAAAACGGCCAAAGATTCCTCTTTGACCGTTTTGTAGAAAAGTAGATTTAATTAATCGTTAGATGCAAGAAAGTAACTACTATCTCTATTTAAGTCTTCTAATGCATCCACCTCAGCTCGGGTTAACTTTTGTGGGGCCGCTTCAGGTACTATTATGGGGTTTGTATTTATGTCTTTCTGTAATTCACCAAAAGGTTTAAAACCCATAGAAATAGTCACTTTACGGTTTCGATTTCTTTCTATATTCTCAGTATATTCTATAGAAAAAACATCCTCAATAAGTGAAAAATTTACAAAATTATTACCTATATCATAGCTTTTACGGCCCTTGAGGGCCTCTAGTAAATCAAATTCACCTAGATCTAATAGTCCACCTTTTGTTCCAGTAAAGGCGAAAAGTATATTACGCCCTCCTTTTCTTAGGTGATCGCTTAAAA
The DNA here is from genome assembly GCA_964402405.1 of uncultured Hyphomicrobiales bacterium. Taxonomy (GTDB): domain Bacteria; phylum Pseudomonadota; class Alphaproteobacteria; order UBA7879; family UBA7879; genus CAYOCE01. Next base: position 7,097 of record CAYOCE010000054.1, read on the forward strand.
CAACTAATCCTATATCTATTCTCCGGGAAATAAAGCTCCAGGAGCATAGACCGAAATTGTGTCCTTGTAAAAGTGAGTTTTTTATTCGAATGTCTTCTTCAGCAACTCTTTCCCCGTAAGGAGACGGTTCTCTTCCTGCAAAAACGAATCCCTTAGGATGTCCTGCCACTTCGATCAAAGGATGTGCGTCACCTCCAAATAAACTAACACCCACTTTTGTTGTTTCCAGGGGAGATTCTGTGGGTTCCTTCAGTTTCATAAGAGAATCACCCCTTTCACAACTCGAACCCTGGGAGGCATTGGGGTTTTGGGTCTCATCATTCTCATAATCATTTTTGATTATGGTAGAAACATTTAAAACAACTCTTTGAGGTATCTCCAGGGGATAAGAAATATCCCTAGAAACCATAAGATCAATATCTTCAAAATGAACTCCAAAGTTACTTGAAGCTCCCTCCATTCCAATAGACACTTGTGGTATTAAAATACCTGCAATTAGCAGGGATGTTAATATATTTTTAAATTTCATTTTACTTTACTCCTTAATTTTAGTTATTAATACATTCATTTCTTAAATTTCCTCAAAAAAGAATAACTTCACTTTTTTCTTTTTTCAACCTTTGAAATATTTTTCATGAGCAGACCTACGCTCGACCGTTTACATATAGAACTGCTTATGGTAGATGTTGAAAATTGTTATT
>CAYOCE010000055.1:0-7207 GCA_964402405.1 uncultured Hyphomicrobiales bacterium
CAAGCGAGTTAGAGCTAGGAGTGCCTACCGAAGCTTTAGCGTAGGTAGGCTATAAGTGCTACCGCACATGGATCCCCTCCTCCGAGGGGATGGTTTGTTAAAAGGAATAGTCGCAGTTGGCTAAAGCACCAATCCTATTTTAAGATACTTTCTTCTTCTTTTTAGAAGCTTTTTTAGCCTTTGATGAAACAACCTTCGGTGTTTCTTTGCCTTCTGATGGAGAAGCAACTGTGGGCGCAACCTTTGATTCCTTAGCTGCAACGGCAACAGGCTCACTAGAAGGAACTTCTGCAGGCACAACAGCACTAGGTCCATCAGAAATAGGAGGCATTGCATCTGTTTGTAGTATTTCCTCGGCTGCATCTGCAGATGCTTCTGTTACCAAGGAAGATTCTGCGCGTCTTTCCCGTCCTGACAAAATTGCCAACAATATACAAAGGATCATAAAACATGTGGCTAAAACAGCCGTTGTCCGCGTCATAAAATCCTTACGTCCCCGGGCTGACATTAGTCCACCCATGCCGCCACTTGATCCCAAACCACCACTTTCGCTACGCTGCAACAGGATAATTCCGATCATGCTTAAGGTAACCAATAACAAAACAACCAACAAAAACAAATTCATAAACTGACCCCTTCAATAAGTCCTAAAAAATTTTAAATACCCTTTGTTCTAACCTCTCCTGGTCCTTTTGACAAGACGGATAATCAATCCCCTGTCGCAATACGATCAACCAATTGTTTGACCGTAGGAATAAATCCATTGGCATAGAAAGGATCTTGACCAAAGCGATAGGCAGCATGCCCTGCAAACATTAAATTATGATCCACACTCCCCCGATGGGAAATATCCTGCAGCGTTTTTTGAATGCAAAAAGACCTGGGATCCGCCTTACGTCCCGTCGTCCCACTTTCTTCTTGGGACCAATTACTAAAGAGGCATGCACTAAGGCATCCCATGCAGTCAATCTGGTCTGTGCGGATTTCCAGGGCCTTCTGGGGTGTCACAAAAATCATTGTAGAATCAGGCGTCCGCATAGCCTCTGTAAAACCAGCAGCTTTCCAAGTTTCCACATTCTTAAAATCATGGGGAGTTAAATAGACGACACGACCCCGAGGCCCTGTGGCAAACTCCACCTGGTGATCCCCAATAGGCTCGGTTACATAGGCCACTTGATGCACAGATCGATCATGAAGCTCATTCAAAAAATCATTCCGCACAGCTGAGGAATAAAATCCTGTGGGGCTAAAGCGATTCAAAAAAACATCTCCTGGTTGTAGGGTCATTAGCTTTTGTTTCCACTCATCGGAAATCGGGCTTTCTTGGGTCAATAGCGGCCTAGTACCAAACTGAAAGGCAATGGGACCCAAATCAGGATTGTTAATCCAATCTAACCATTCCCGTAAAAACCATACCCCTCCCGCCATGATAATGGGAACCTTATTTAGACCGAATTCATTCATCAATTGACGGAGTGCTAGAACGCGCGGAAAAGGATCCTCGGGCATATTGGGATCTTCACTACGGGATAGACCATTATGTCCCCCCGCAAGCCAAGGGTCCTCATACACAACGCCCCCCAGCCATTCGGACATTTTGTGATAGGCGCGCTTCCACAGGGCACTAAAGGCACGGGCGGAGGAAACAATGGGATAATAAAAAACATTATAGTGGGCAGCAATTTCAGCAACACGATAGGGCATTCCCGCTCCACAAGTGACACCATGGACTAAGCCTTTAGCCCCCTCTAGGACTCCATGAAGAATACGTTCAACGGCTGCCATTTCCCAAAGCACATTCATATGAATACGCCCCTGCCCCCCTGAGAGGTCACTTGCAACACGCGCCTGGGCAATGCCGCCCCGAATGGCATAGGCCACCAATTCTTCATGACGATCCCGCCGAGTGCGACCGTGGTATACAACGGGAATAAGATTCCCATTTTCATCATAGGCATCGGCATTCACCGCAGAAAAAGTCCCAATACCTCCGGCAGCTGCCCATGCCCCTGAACTGCGACCACTAGAGATAGAGATCCCCTTCCCTCCTTCGATCAAGGGGAGAACTTCTTTGCCTGAAAGGATAAGGGGTTTTAAATTAATCATCTGTTTCCTTTTTTCAAACCATCCCGACGAAAGTCGGGATCCATACAGCGGTTATATCTTCAAGACATGGATCTATTTACACACCCTTGGACCCCGACTTTCGTCGGGGTGGTTCAAAAGGTGATATTGTTACAAGCTTAAGTACCTAAGCACCCGCAGCTACGTCATCCTCGGTAACTTGCTTCATGCTTAGCTTGATTTTGCCACGATCATCGAATCCAACAATCTTGACCTTAACCATATCCCCCACATGTAGCACATCCGATACCTTTTCGACGCGCGATTGAGAGATTTCAGAAACATGCACTAATCCAGACGCATTTAAAAAGTCCACAAAGGCCCCAAATTCCATGAGCTTTACAACCTTGCCCATGTAAACCTTTCCCAATTCTGGGGTTGCTGTCAGGGCCAAAATCCGATTTTTTGCATCCTCAACAGCAGCTAAATCAGCCGCTGCAATCATGATACTGCCATCATCATCAATGTCAATCTTAGCCCCTGTTTGCTCACATAGCTCGCGAATCACTTTTCCGCCGGATCCAATAACGTCACGGATTTTATCCTTAGGAATCTTGATGTGATCAATGTGGGGTGCATTTTTGTTAACTTCCGCCCGGGCGCCGCCAAGGGCTTCAGCCATCTTGGAAATGATATGCTGCCGACCTGCATGGGCCTGATCCAAAGCAATACGCATGATTTCTTCGTTGATGCTGGTGATCTTAAGATCCATCTGCAGGGCTGTAACACCCTCGGTTGTTCCAGCAACCTTGAAATCCATATCCCCCAAATGATCTTCATCCCCTGAGATATCAGAAAGAACAATAAACTTGTCCCCTTCTTTGATCAATCCCATGGCAATACCGGCCACATGGGTTTTCAAAGGTACACCAGCATCCATCATGGAAAGAGATGATCCACAAACGGTGGCCATGGAGGAAGATCCGTTGGATTCAGTAATTTCAGACACAACACGGATGGTATAAGGAAAGGCATCCTTTGCTGGCAGCAATGGCTTAATCGCCCGCCAGGCAAGCTTGCCATGACCAATTTCCCGACGCCCTGGACCAGACATGCGCCCAACTTCGCCCACAGAAAATGGAGGGAAGTTATAGTGCAACATGAATTTTTCCTTGTGTTCCCCTTCGAGAGCATCAATCAATTGTTCATCTTCGCCCGTTCCCAAGGTGGTTACGACCAATGCCTGAGTTTCCCCCCGGGTAAAGAGGGCGCTTCCATGAGTCCGACTGAGCAAGCCTGTTTCACAGACGATTTGCCTAACCTCATCAAGTTTACGGCCATCAATACGAATTTCTTTGGATAACAATGTTTTCCGCACATGTTCCTTTTCCAGCTCATGGAAAATTTCCATAAGTTCATAGGGGGCTGCCTCTTCTGCAGAAATTGTATGAAGAAGTTCCTTTTCAGCCGCATTTAGGGCATGGCCCCGATCAACCTTACCTTTAAAGGTATAAGCGGCTTCAATTTTAGACAGGGATACTTTTTTAACATGATCAACAACTTCATTCCAGCCATCACGCCTGTGGTGTAATTCCCAGGGATCCTTCGCAGCTACTTCGGCCAAATCAATGATAGCCTTGATGACTGGCTGAAAGGAATTATATCCAAACATAACGGCCTTTAGCATAACATCTTCGCTGAGTTCTTTCGCTTCAGATTCCACCATGAGAACGCCTTCTTGAGTCCCTGCAACGGTTAGATCCAAGGATGATTCAGGCAATTGATCCATGGTTGGGTTCAATACATATTTTCCATCGATATAGCCCACATGTGCCCCTGCAATAGGTCCAAAGAAAGGAATTCCAGAAATAGTCAAAGCAGCAGAGGCCCCAATCAACGCTGGCATTGCAGGATCATTTTCCAAATCATGACTAAGAACAGTACAGATAACTTGTGTTTCTTGACGGAAAGCATCTGGAAACAATGGCCTCAGAGGACGATCGATCAACCTGGATGTTAGGGTTTCCTTTTCGCTAGGTTTTCCTTCACGTTTAAAGAACCCCCCCGGAATTTTTCCAGCAGCATAGGTTTTTTCTTGGTAATAGACAGATAAAGGGAAAAAATCTTTTGTAGGATCAACTTTGCGATCCGCCACAACTGTACAAAGAACCATTGTTTCCCCGTAAGTCACTAAAACGGCACCATTTGCTTGGCGTGCCATTTTCCCTGTTTCCAAAGTTAGGGTCCTACCCCCCCATTCAATTTTTACTTTGTGTTCACTAAACATATTTTTTACTTCTTTCTATATACCTAAAAACCTAGAGCCATCCCTAGATTTGTCTATTCTATCGCTTTTCGTTGTCATCCCGGACCCCGAGCTTTACTCAAGCTGGTCATCCTCGGACTACCCCCTGAAGGGGTAGTTCGGGGACCCAGTAAAAGCAACCGCTGTACCCTCTAATTTTCAGAAATCTCTTATGAAATAAGAGATTTCATTGGTCAAGGATTTACCTTTTTTCTGGATCCCCGACTTCGGGCTATACGCCCTCGCCGAGGATGACAGCGTATCCTCCCATAATCCCTTGCCTGGGATGACGAGGAAGAGGTGCCTCAACCCTATCGCCTAATACCCAAGGCCTCGATTAATGTTTTGTAGCGAGTCATGCTCACTCTTTTTAAATAATCCAACAAACTACGCCGACGGTTTACCATCATCAGAAGACCACGACGGGAATGAAGATCTTTCTTGTGATCTTTCATGTGCGCGCTCATGTTGGTAATACGTGTTGTGAGAACGGCAACCTGCACCTCAGGAGAACCTGTGTCTCCGGGGGTTTGAGCGAATTTCTTAATTAGATCTTGCTTAACTTCTTTTTGAATCGACATCGTATACTCCTTTAAAATAACTAAATAACTACAAATTAAACACGCGAACAGGTTGAATAAATCCTTCTTGCGGCTCTCCTAATCCAATTGGATTTTGGTTCATATCCACACATAAAACTACCTTTGTATCAGTAGGTATATGCAAGCCGGCATCTCCTAAACAGGGACGCCTACCTTTACGAAAAGAATCCACATCCTCATCATTCAAAACCACAGCCGGGATGTCGTCCAGCACCATCGTTAAGGGATGAATCAACGTTTTCTTCTCAGGGATATTAACCAAATTGAGCAGTGCCTCCAAGGAGACTGCCTGGGTTTCCACAAAAGGTCCAACAGCTGTTCGTCGCAATGCCGTCACATGGCCACATGTCCCAAGGGCTCGCGCCATATCTCGCGCTAAACTTCGAACATATGTGCCTTTTGAACATACCATTTGGAACGTTGCCCTATGGGGTAAAAAAGACAATAGCTGAAGATTTCTAACATAAACCTTCCTGGGTGGCAAGGTTATATTTTCCCCCTGACGCACATGATCACACGCCCGCTTTCCTTGGATTTTGATAGCAGAATAGATGGGGGGGGCTTGAAGGATTTCCCCATGAAATTGGGGCAAAATAGCATTGACTTCTTCCAGAGATGGTCGAGCGTCTGATTTTAGAGTCACCTCCCCCTCTAGATCATCTGTTGTCCGCTCCTCCCCCCAATCAACGCTAAAAACATAGATTTTTTCGTGATCCATGGCATGGGAAATAACCTTGGTCGCCTCCCCTAGTGCAATAGGCAATATGCCAGAGGCCAAAGGATCCAAGGTTCCCGCATGTCCTGCCTTTTTAGCCCCCAAGGCCCGTCTTACGGCAACAAGAGCATTGTTAGACCTAATCCCTGCCGGTTTATCTAGAATCACCCAACCGTTAATATTCTGTTTCATTAATATCTATCTTTTCTTTCGAGACCACTCTGGCGACTCGCCACGGCATAGCTGGGAAGCTCACAGACGCTAACTTAAGGGAAAAAGAAGCTAAATTCTATAGTTAGTATCAAGCGCTTTTCAACCTACCCCCCTCCTTTAGAATAGAGAAATATGTGGCGAGGGGGCCTTTTCATTTTACCACATATCGCAAAATACATGGTTCTTGATCTGTATGGCAGAATTTCCTTTTCTCGTCAAGGAATTAATTCAGCTTTTTCAATTATTTTTTTACATTTTTTGCATTTTATAACTTGACAGGGGTTTTCAAAACCACTAAATGTTGTATAACGCATATATGCGATGTTGGGAGACACCCTTCGCCCCCCCTCCTAAAAAAATCTCTATTATTTTAAACCCTTAAAGAAACCTACTCACTGTCTGGCTTGCGATTATTCAGCAAATCATTAATTTTCTGAAAATTCTCAAAGGTTTCATCCAGATGAAATCTTAGCTTTGGAACTGTTCGTAGTTTTAGGTTTTGACTCAGGGCCTTTCTAAACAAAGGAGATTCCGTGTTTAGCAAAGAAACAATATGGTCCTTATCAGCCCCTGCCAAGGGCATAACAAACACAGACGCGTGGGAAAAATCTGCACTAACCTGAACTTCGCTGACGGTGATGGATTTCCCCATTAGCTCCCGCGTTTTAAAATCATCCTGCTGAAACACGCGCGCCAATACATGGCGCACTTCCTCGCCCACCCGGAGGCATCGCTGGCTTTTTGGACTGGCATCAAATCGAGACATTTGCGTATTCTTTCCTATAAATAAACTCCTAAAGAATTATCGTATGTAACGCCAAAAGGCAAGAGATTGTTGATATCATTACAAGAGCTATGTTCCTGGTAAATAAAAAATCTAGGAATTTCTGTAAATTATCTGTGGACGTTTGGGTAAAGCTGTGATAGGGTCTTCAACAATTGACGCGGGGTGGAGCAGCTCGGTAGCTCGTCAGGCTCATAACCTGAAGGTCATAGGTTCAAATCCTATCCCCGCAACCAATCTTGACAGTTCTGAAATATATTGATATGTTTCTACTAGTTAGTAATTTTGATATTAGAGTTAAAAAAAATGAAAATTGTAAATTCCTTAAAGACAATTAAGCTTCGCGATAAAAACTGTCGCGTTATCCGCCGTAAGGGCCGTGTGTTTGTGATCAACAAGTTGAATCCCAGGTACAAGGCACGCCAAGGCTAGAGAAAGTTAGAGCTTCCTTTTGTTTACTCTCAGTAAACATAAAAAAGCCCCCGAATAGGGGGTTTTTTGTTGACTGGGCCTGTTGTTAATTA
>CAYOCE010000056.1:0-6976 GCA_964402405.1 uncultured Hyphomicrobiales bacterium
ATTAAAACGTTTTCATGTGATTAGTATCCATAACCTAGGTCTTTTATAAGAACCCATAAAAAGTCAAAAATGAGGTCATTTCGGACAAAGCATATGGCCTATGCTGTAGACTCAGCAAAGTGAAAAATTATGTTAATAAGATCAAGTTTCTTTATTTCTTGAAAAATAAGCATCAAAGAACTATATATATAGCATATTTTTTTATTGTAGGTCTTTTTTATGTATATTTTTTTAAGCATATATACTTTTCTTAGTATTTTTTGCATCACAACCTTTGCTGGGGATGTAAATCCTAGAGATATAAGCGAAATTGTATCTGAACATCTAGGTTCTTATAAAGAAAATGCTAGCATTGATGTCGCTCTGTTTTCAGAAGATAAGTTTTCCATGCTTCCTATCCAAAGTTTTTCCCCTGGTCCTTGGCATTATACCGAAGAGCGTATGGGGCGTACCCCTGAGCAAATTGGAAAAGAAGCGCACAAGGGTTATTATCAAGCGGAGGATCTAAACCCAGCTGCTGAAGGGGGGTATGGAATGAATGCATATCCTCTTTCCTCTTCTTCCAATCCAAGATTTGTATTAGGAGCGTCCATTAGTCGACATTTTGAATCTATAGGCCGGCCCGTTGATGGGCTTTATCAATATCAAGTGTATACTCCCGAAGAAGGAAAGCTCGTGCGTGGAGTTATTGTTGACTATTATGGAGGATATTGTCATTTCATCAAATCTTCAGATGATACACATCCTAGCCTTATAGAGCCTTATACAGAGGCGGGATATATCGTTATCAATTTAAAGACACGGGATGTGTGGCAAGATTTACCCCAATACAAGCAGTTCCTAGAAGAAGGTTGGGAGCTTCTTGCAGACACTTCAGTAGCTTTGATTCTTTTCTTACAAGATATACGCGAACAATTTAGAGACTTCCCCCTTTTTTATAGGGGAGCTAGCCATGGAGGAACAAAAGGAGCTCTCTTATCTTTACTATTAGCAAGCCACGGAAATTTCGATTCGATCTTTACGGATCCTTACGCAAGACTTTTTGAAAATGCTTTTAGAGGAATTTCTTTTGATTCAAAACTTGTAGATGGCATTATCTGTCATGATGGGCGTTTTGATTATTTATGGAGTAATTTGGGTGAGAATTCTAGGCTTATGAAGGAGGGTGTTCCTACCCCTGTTGTCAAGAAGTTTTCTCTTAAAACACCTATGCTGATTCTTCATAACGCTGATGATGAACGCTGCCCGGGAGGGGGGCTTGAACTTTATGAGCGCTACCAACACGATGAGGATAGTCGATCATATCTACGTATGCATCTTACACCTCAAGGCGCACTTAGTGTTAAACAACAGGCCCATCATGGACACGCTAGTAGTCTTGATGCTCACGGCTTTCCTCAGTCAAGCCTATACTACGGCATGTACATAAGAGAAATATTTAAATTTCTAGAAAACCACCTCCCCTTAGAGGGCGATGATTTGGCGCTTCAAGATTTACGCCTTAGGCATGCAATATCTTTATATACGGGTAGATCCTTAGATTCTAGAGGCGGCGAAGATGACATAAGTTTTTTAACGCCCCATAAAAAGCGGGCTGTTCTTAAAAAAGCATATTATGGCCTATTACCTGAGAATCCTAAGGCAAGTAGTGCTAATCTAATGGAGTCTTCTGATTCAAGCTCTTCTGAAGAAACTCCTTCTCAATTTTTTGGACGTCAAATTTTCCGGGCATTGTTATTAAGTGCGCAGCTGAAACATAAAATTACTCCTGACACCCCTGTTCAAGATATTCTTGAAACACTGCGAACAGACCATGAATCCTGGCTTGTTTCCGAAATTTTAGAAGAATATAGATTGGCTGCAAAGAATGGGTGGGATGCTAAAACCTTTCATGGTTATGAAGCTGCCTATTTTAACATTAATATGCCTGACTCTTTAACTTCTTTTGAACAAGTTGAAGGAACAGTCGAAAGACTTGCTCTTGATGTTATACCAACATTGGAAGATGTTTTGAATGAAACAGCCTCGAGAATTTTTGAAGGTCTAGATTCAAATAACCCTGTCTATGGCCAAATGCTAAGTAAGAAAGAAGAAACTATCAAGACAATAATTTCCGAAGCTCTGCCAAATATAATACCAAGAATAAGAGATTTAGTATTTGAAAAAGGGACCTCTGAAACCGTGAAAAAGGTGGAAGAATTTCTAAGATCACAAGAGTTTCACCAAGACCTTTTTTCATTCTTACTAAGCAATGTAAAAGTAACAGAATCCCCTCAAGAACCGGAAGACGAGGAAGAGGAAGACGAGGCTGAAGAGGAAGGGTCTCGTCAGGAGATAGAAAAAAAGGTAGAGGAGAGGCCCGTCATATTTTGGCCTGAAGTACGTACTTTTTTCAATAAGTTCGGGATTACACTTGTGCAATCTGAAGATCCAGACCTAGAGGATTTTCAAAAAGTATTTTTAGATATTTTTAATACATATAGACATCACGACAGTCTTAATGAGATTTTTAAAAAACTAAATGAGATAGAAAACATAGGGGACCTGAAGAGATTGGCATTGGCTATCAAGCCGTATTACGAGAAAACAGCTAAATTAGAACCAACTTACTACGTGCATGGGTATTTGGTTCCCTTAATTAATCTCTTCCATGAAATTTCTGATCCTGAAGATCAATGCAAAGTAATAAGGATTATTGAAAAATTTGGGGATAGTTTCTTCTCAGAGTCTAGCCTATCCAATAATCTTATTAAGGCATATAAAGACAATGCCATGTATAAGGTAGATGCGTTGCTTGCACTCCCAGGTGAAATTTCTAGTTATTACTTTTCTAGATGTTTAGAAGAAGCATTAAAACTAGATAAACCTTCTTTTAACAAGGCTCTGGATACTATAAGATCTTATCTCGAAATCTTTCCTGCTGCAGTATATAGTATAGAGAAGTTTTTAAACTTTTATGTAGATGTTACCGAGGATATCATACGGGAGAAAGCCTTAGGAACTGCTAAAGAGTTGCTTCCAAATGGTTTGTGGAATGATTTGCTTACCCCGTTGGGGCGTCTATATACAGAAATGGGGGAAGAGTCTGCAGAAAAGCTCATATCTTTCGCAAAACAATCTTCTGTGGCAAAAGATTCTGCTGCAAATTTCGCTGCTATCTTAGATCGTTTAAGGAGAATCGGCAATCGCCCTCATGTCTCCGAGGAAGATATTGATAGAGATCGGCAGTCCTTGATAGATTCCCTAGAGCAGTTATGGTCTTTGAAACTCAAGATATCTTCAGATGTACCTTGGGAGGTGAGAGATAGGATGTGGGCAGATTTGAGTAGTGAACTCGTTCCTTTATCACCAAAAGAAAGAGACATGGTTGTAAAGAGCTTCCAGGTGCTGTTTGAGAAAGTACGTACTCTGCCTGGTTCTCTGAGTCATGTTGCAGGTTCTCTGAGTCATGTTGCAGGTAAATTCGCAGAAGCATATAGCAATCCATCTAAGCGTGAATCAATTTTTGAACAAGAAATCATTAACCTCATCTCTGATGCAGGTTGGATTCAGGGCCAGGAAAAATCACCTCTAGAAGATTTAAAAGCTAGTCTTAAAGAAGGTTTTACTAAGCTATGGGATGAGTATCCACTAGAAGCAGCAAGTGCCATAAGTGCCTGAAATTTAACGATCCACATTTTGAAAGACGAAGGGTATAATGTTGTGGCGGCTTACTCACCCTCACACGTCTCGTAAAATTTCAATGATCCTTTCAATTCTTTCGATCACCCAATGGTCTGATTTATCATGTAGCTTTTGGTTTTTGCATTCTAATATTTTAGCAGCGTGATTTGCGGGGAAGGTCACTAGGGATATCTCCATCAGGTCCACTTGTTTCAAAAACGTAGCCCCAGTTTTAGGGTCTTCTTGGGCTCGGATGACTTGATATCCAATGGACAATCCCTTTATTTCCTGCTCTTTCATCAGGGTATAGGCCTCCCGTGCCTTAGGGAGATCCAAAAATAATTTCCCAGAAACACGCAAGCCATGGGCATCCTCAACCAAATTGGTCCACCTCCCAATGGGAGATTTCATGTCATGTTGCCACAGCATTTTGGGGGTTTTGCCGGTTTTTTCAAAATCCTCAATGGCGCCTTTAAAGCACCCTGGCATTACAATGTCCCCATTGGCATCTAGGGCATTAAAGACACTGGCGTACCCTTGAAAGGTGCCTTCTTCTTGAAGAATTTCAAAAGTAGGGACTAGGTTTATCGTTTTTAATTGCATGATCATTTTCCTTTCTATGAGTTGTTTTATTGATCAACCTGGGGTGTAGCCAGTCGCGCCACACGGCAACACTTTTCCACAATCCCTTTATTTACAATGTTTTCAGAGGTGTAGCGCGTAGCGCCACATGGTATCACTTTTACACAATCCTTGTATTTACAATGCTTTCCTGGGTGTAGCGTGTAGCGCCACACGGCATCACTTTTCCACAATCCTTGTATTTACAATGCTTTCCTGGGTGTAGCGTGTAGCGCCACATGGCATCACTTTTCCACAGCCCCTTTATTTACAATGTTTTCAGAGGTGTAGCGCGTAGCGCCACACGGTATCAAAATCTGTAGATCCTTTATTCATAAGGATCTAGGTGCCCCCCTGTAACGTTACGCGGTGTCGCCTTCTCTTATTTCGCCACCTCTACTCTTGTCCAACCATCCCCTCGGAGGAGGGGATCCACCTACCTTCGCTAAAGCTATGGTAGGCAAGAGAGGCTCGTCCCCCGAAGCTTCAGCGTAGGGGGATCCATGTGCGGTAGCACTTTTGAGGAATCACCCAGAGGGCGCTGTGGATTCCCGCCTACGCGGGAATGGTTCGCGAGGAGGGTGGATGGACTTTCATGGGATCAACCGGCGAATACCCCAGGGCGGCGCGTTTTTCGTTGATCGTCAAGAAATCGACGTTTTTGAGGCGTTCCCAAATATATTCTCGTCGTTTAGAAAGCGCTGGGATCGCATCCATATCATAGGTAAACGCCGCATTCTCACAATGGAGAGGTCCAAGCCACCGAGTGAATTCTTCCATCACCATATCCAAAAGTGGCAGAATCGTATCTTCCCATAAATGAAGGCGGGCCTCTTGATAATTGGCAAAGGTGGCGTCCCCTGAAACCCCCACCAGCATAGGAGGGACTCCATAGGCCTGGGCAATTTCTCGGGAGGATAAATTTTTACCCGCCACAAAATCCATATCTTTGGGATTCAGAGCCATTTCTCGCCAATCCATATTCCCCTCTAGAACCAATATCCGCCCCGCATTTTGATTACCTTCATAAGAAGCTGTCAGAGATTCTCGTAGATGCTCTCGCTGGTCTGCAGTTAAAGGGCTACTAGAGTTTTCTGGAGATTTAATGACAAGAGCCCCCGATGGCCGACCTCCATTTTGCAGCAATGACAGATTATGCTCTCCCACCCCATTGTGTTGATGGATGGCAAAGGCGGCAGCCTCAAGGGGGGACATGCCATACCAATCATTGGAGGGATGAAATAGTTTAAGGTGGAGGATTCGAGATTTTCCCGTTTCTTGATCCACAGGAATAAGGCGCCTTGTGCCATTAACCCGATATTCATAAGCTGAGGGAATTCCCCCTTTGCCAGGAACAATATGCAGGCGATCAGGCCTTAAAAGATGCAGTTCTAATACCTGATGATCTGGGGATAAGATAGCTTCCACATATCCATTGCCGGACAGCAAAATATGGGCCATTAATCCCTCCATCAGCATCGCCCGTGTTTGCATGGGATTAGGTTCATTCATTAAATTCAGCATGGGATGATTTTCCAGCTCATGATCTCCGTGATAGAGCATCCACGAAACACTGGCCGCATTTCGGGCAATCAAATTAACGGATCGATAGACGATGACATTTTTTTGATATCCTTCTTGAATCAAATCTTGAGTGTCGAGCGTAGGATGAACCCCGTACCCTGCGGTATAGCAGGTTGTTAAGGGAGGACGGTTTGGCTTAGATTTTGGGGATTTTTTTAACCAGTTTAACATGATATTTCTCCTTTCATTAAGCATGCCAAATATGGGGAACAGGATCTTTTAGACCTAGCATTAAATCTGTCAGAGCCCAGACCAAGGCATCCATACGATCTGGGGATTTTTTTGTAACGCCTGGAATATAACTACAGAGTTGAGCCTCTAATTTCTCAAAAGGTTTTTCATGATAAATACGACGTTGTTTATAAAGGACTGAAACGGGAAAGGCTCGGAGATGCTTGCTACTGATGGCTCGAACATCTTTAATTTGTATATAGGGATCAATTGTCCTAAGGGTGTGAGTGACCATATCACCCCCTGCGTTAATCTCCACAATCACATGATTTGCTTGATAGTGTTGATAGGCTCCAACAACCTGTAAGGCCCATCCTTCTGGAGAATATCTGCCACTGAAATCCTCGACCACGTACCCATGATCATTCATCCCAAGGCCAGTTACAATAATACCGGTTTCATCACTTTCACTATGACAGGTGAGGGCTGGATCCACGCCAATTACCAGACGTTTATAAAGCTGTCGATCAAACATAAATTTTCTCCTTAAGGTTGTATCTTTAAGGCTAATGTAGAGGGGATTAAAGAAAGAATGGAATGGCAATGAAGGGTATGACCTACTTATGGCCATAGAGTCTTTTTTGCCTTATGAGTTTTAGCACCCCAACATCGTCATCCCAGGCCGTGAGCGATAGCGAGCGAGACCTGGGACCCAGCACAAATGGGATGGCGCAGCCATCACTTTATAACAAAGAAAATAAAGTGAGGACTCCCGGCTACGCCAAAGGCTTCGCCGTGGCGAGTCGTCCTCCCATAATCCCTGGGTCCTGGCTCTCCCTCGCTAAAGCTCGGGGGCCAGGATGACGATATCAAGGAACTATCGCTCGCTGCTCAGAATGACAGTGTAAGGGTGCTAAAGCTCACTTGCCTGGGATGA
>CAYOCE010000057.1:0-6915 GCA_964402405.1 uncultured Hyphomicrobiales bacterium
TGGCCCAGGGGTAACGTACGTGCCTTTTGGTATCACTTGGAGTTCCCATTTTTCATTTTAAATACGAACAAAAGTTTAATTTGTTAGGAATGTTTTTTAAAAAAAGCTTGTAATGGGTTTTATTTTCGTTTATGGTTTTTGTGTTAGTACCGGGATAATAGTTTTAAGAACGAATGGTGAAACTAATGCAACAGTCTTTTACATCGAGTGAGTTTCTTAGTTTAGATCAAGAAGAACTAGCATTGGTTGAGACCAAGCAAAAAGGAATAAACCGGCTCGTTTTTGCAGTACTCCTTAAGTTCTTCCAAGCAGAGGGCCGCTATCCTGGGTCCAAGGATCTTATTCCTGAAGAGTTAATTGTTTGTCTTGCACATCAGTTGGAGATGGATTCTCCAGAATTTGATTCTTTTAATTGGCAAGGTATTACTCACAAGCGTTTTCGTAAAAGTATCCGAGAGTTCTTTGACTATCGAGAAGCAACTTCCTCTGATAGAGAAAAACTTGTTTCTTGGTTGATGAATGATATCTTAAAAGAGGCCCCTACCTATCCCCAGTGTTTAGAGAGAGTCTATCAATTCTTTCGGGACTCTAAGGTAGAGCCTTTCTCTTCAAAGAAATTAGATCGTTATGTTAGATCTGCTTTTCATCGTTTTGAAAAAGAGTTTTTTCTCTCTCTTTCATGTGATCTTTCTAAGGACGTCAAAAAGTTAATAGATGACCTTTTAAAATCGGATGAGGCAGAAGAAGAGGATCAAGAAGAAACCGCTTCAGATATAGAAAAAATTCCTGACAAAATTAAATTACACCATCTTAAAAAAGATGTGGCGGGAGCCAAACTCAAAAATGTACATTTTGAGATTAAAAAGCTAGAACATATTCGCTCCATCAAATTACCTCTCTCTTTATTACAAAATGTTTCAAGAAAATTTCTTCAAAAATATTATCTAAGGGTTTTGGCTGGATTTCCCAGTTATATTGAAAAGTATAGTGGAGATAGTCATTATGGGACTATGGCTGTTTTTTGCTATGTGAGGTCCCAGATTTTAACAGATACCCTTGCAGAATTGTTTCTTCAATTGGTTCATAAAATAAAAAGATCCTCTGAAACTCATGTGATTAAGAAAGTGATCCCAGAAATCAAGCGTGTTGATGGAAAGTTTGATATTTTATATAAGCTTGCTGATGCAGCAGGCAACAATCCAGAAGGAATTATCAAAGAAGTTATTTATCCCAAAGTGAGCCAACAAAAACTTCTCGATTTAGCAGAAGAGTTGGAGTGTAAGGGAAAGTGGTACCAAGAGCAGGTCCAAACCAAGATGAGATCTCTTTATTCCCATGCCCACCGGCAAGCTTTACTGCCTCTCTTGGAAGCTTTTGTCTTTAAAACAAATACGTCTTCTGGGAAAGAACTTCTTAAGGCTATAGAGTTTATTAAAAAGCACAGGAGCTGCGTAAAGGAGTTCTACCCTAAATCAGCTAAAGCGCCTATTGATGTTATCCCCAATGAATGGCGTACGGCTGTTTTGGAAATAGAGACGCCTTTAGATCCAAAACCATTAGATCAAGAAACAAAGGAGAAAAGATCTAAAGAAAAACCCAAAAATATTCTCTATAAAGTGCGTCGTATGAATTATGAAATAGCTATTTTAGAAGAATTATGTCGTCAATTACAGTGTAAATCCATTTGGATAGAAGGAGCCTATCGTTACCGCAATCCTGATGAAGATGCCCCTCAAGATTTTGATGAACGAAAAGAGCACTACTATAAGATGCTAGGTCTTCCCTTAGATCCTAAAGTCTTTGTAAAGGAATTAAAAGAAAAACTGGAGATCAGTTTAAAAGAGTTGAATGAGAGTATTTTAGAGAATCCCAAGGTTAAAATCATTCCCTTTAAAAAAGGGGAGGGGGGTAAGATAAAGATCTCTCCTTCTGGTCCTCAAGCACATCCTACAAACCTTAAAGTTCTTCAGCAATATATTAAACGCCGTTGGGCCAACACGAACTTATTGGACGTCTTAAAAGAAACGGATTTACGAGTTAACTTTACAGAGTGTTTTCGTACAGTTGCCAGAAAAGAAGCGCTTGATAAAACAAAACTCAGAAAACGTCTTTTGCTTTCTATTTACGCAATTGGAAGTAACACGGGTCTTATGCGTATGGGTTCTGCCAATAAAGATGCAAATTATTACGACTTGAAATATACCAAAAGAAGGTATCTCCATTTGGTTAATGTAAAAGCAGCGATTGTTAAGGTTGTGAATGAGATTATAAATATAAGGGACCCAGAAGTGTGGGGGGAAGCCACCACAGGCGTTGCCTGTGACTCAACCCAGGTGAGTAGCTGGGATCAAAATCTCATGACTGAGTGGCACCCTAGGTATCATGGATATGGCGTCATGGTCTATTGGCATGTGGATAAGAATGCAGCTGTTGTGCATTCTCTCTTAAAAACATGCACGTCTTCAGAAGTAGGAGCTATGATTACGGGAGTCTTAAGGCATGACACCAAGATGGAGATGAATGAAGTTTATGTGGATACCCATGGACAGAGTAGCATTGGATTTTGTTTTAGCTATTTATTAAATTTTGATCTTCTTCCTCGTCTTAAGAATATATCCAAACAGAAACTCTATTACCCCCTGGCTGCCAACAAGAAAGACTACCCAAATCTTCTAAAAATCCTAAGGGATTCTATTAATTGGCACATTATAGAAGAGGGATACCATGAAAGTATCAGAACCACGATATCCCTTAAACTGAGGACAGCAGAAGCGGATGTTATTATCAAACGCTTTAGCAAGGATAACTATACTCATCCTGTGTATAGAGCCTTAAATGAAATCGGAAAAGCTACAAAAACAATCTTTTTATGCAGGTATCTCTCCTCTGAACAACTTCGTATTGAAATCCATGAAGCGCTCAATATGGTTGAAAGACTCAATGGAATTATGAACTTTATTTTCTATGGAAAGGTAGGGGAGATCTCAACCAATAATAAAGAAAACCAAGAACTCGCTGTTGCATGTCTTCATTTGATCCAAGTGTCCTTAGTTTATATCAATACCCTTATTATCCAAGAATCCCTTTCTATGCCAAAATGGCAAAAGAAACTTACCAAAGAAGATAAACGAGCATTAACCGCTCTAATACACTCTCATCTTAATCCTTATGGGTTATTCCCTTTAAATCTAGAAGAGCGGTTAACAATTGAAACTAAAGAAAAGAGAGTTGCATGACAAAAGATGTACTAACTCAAGACTATGGAGTGCTTTTAAAAGAAATAAAAGATCAGGTTGTCTCTTCCAGATATAAAGCTGCCCTTAAAGTTAATAAAGAACTTATCCTACTTTATCATCAAATAGGAACTGGTATTTTAAATGCCCAACAGCAGCATGGGTGGGGGGCAAAGGTTATTGATCAATTGAGCAAAGATTTACGCTCAGCCTTTCCAGAAATGAAAGGATTTAGTACAAGAAACCTTAAATACATGCGAAAGTTTGCAGAAAGCTATCCTGATTTGGAATTTGTGCAGCAGGTTGCTGCACAATTGCCTTGGTTTCATATAGCAACGATTATGGATCAAGTGAGTCACAAAGAAAATCAGATTTTTTATATGAAGAAAGTGATTGAGCATGGATGGTCTCGAAGTATCTTGGATATGCAGATAGAAACAGCTCTTCATAGACGCCAAGGACAAGCCATTACAAACTTTAAAGAGAAGTTACCGTCTCCTCAGTCGGATTTGGCCCACTATACGTTAAAAGACCCTTACATATTTGATTTCTTGAATATAGGGGAGGAAGCCCACGAAAGAGAAGTTGAAAAAGCTTTAGTCCATCATATGGAAAAGTTTCTTCTTGAATTGGGGCAAGGGTTTGCCTTTATAGGAAGGCAATATCACTTGGATGTAGGAGATCAGGATTTTTATATTGATCTCCTCTTTTATCACCTGAAACTCAGGTCTTTTGTGGTTTTGGAGCTTAAAGATAAAGACTTTAAGCCTGAGTATGCAGGAAAAATGAATTTTTATCTTTCAGCAGTGGATGATCTTCTAAAACACCCAAGCGATAATCCATCGATTGGTCTTATTTTATGTAAGTCTAAAAACAATGTTTTAGCAGAGTATGCTTTGCGGGATATGACAAAGCCCATTGGACTTGCAGAATATAAGCTAACAGAGGCTCTCCCAGAAAATCTAAAAACAAATCTTCCTACCATAGAAGAGTTAGAGGCAGAACTTTCTAAAGACATAGAAAAGAAAGAGGGCAATAAAAATGATGACTCTACCCTATAGAATTTTTTATATGCGCCATAAAACCCTTGGGCTAGTCCTCTTGAAGAGTATTTTAAATCCACAAAAAGAAAGGAAAAAACATGACAAAAGAGCTACAAAAAGAAGGAAATATCGCTAAAAGTTTTGCCATGAGCATTTCAGGAGAGCAGCTAAAAAGCTATATGAATCGTCTTGAAAGATTGGAAGAAGAAAAAGCTGAGCTTAATGAGCAGATCAAAGAAGTATATGGAGAAGCCAAAGGGAATGGCTTTGATACCAAAACCATAAAACATATTCTTCGCCTGCGTAAACAAGATCCTGATGATCTTCGAGAGCAAGAAGCCATTTTAGAACTTTATAAGCAAGCGCTCGGAATGGAAACAAAGAAGAGTTAACTCCCCAATCACAGTCAGAGACAAGGGACAACTGCATAAGGAATCAAAAAATATGGTAGAGATCTAAAGAAGAGAAGAAGAGTTTAGAAAAACCCTTCATAAGGGTGATAAATACTATTATCACCTCATGATAAAATCCTATAAAAATGAATGGAAAAATGTTTAACGTAATTAAAAATATCTATCATAAAACCAAAAGACAAAAAGAATTTTTTCCCCTCTTTGATACGTTGGAAGAAATTAATTCACTCGATATTAGACACTTTCTAAAAACCCTCAATAACCAAAATTTTCCAATTTCCCTTAATCCAGAAGATTTTGAAAAAGCTCTTTCTTTCTTAAAATCCTATAGAGGCAGTAAATCTACCTTTAATGCCTACAGACGAGAGCTTGAGAGATTGTTTCAATGGTGTCTTCTTATTGTGGGTAAATCTTTAAAAAATCTCAAACGAGAGGATATCGAGGATTTTGTCAGGTTTTGCCAAAAACCTCCTAAATCTTGGATTGGAACCAAGAAAGCCCCTCGCTTTATGACAAGAGAAAATGAAAGAATCCCTAATCCTGAATGGAGGCCTTTTGTCGTAACAGTAACTAAATCTGAACATAGAAAAGGAGAGAGACCCAATTCCAAAGATTTTGAGTTTTCTCAAACCTCCATTAAGGAACTCTTTGCCATTTTAAGCTCTTTCTATAATTACCTCCTGCAGGAAGATTATGTATTGATGAATCCTGTAGCCCTCATCCGGCAAAAGAGTAAATTTATTCGAAAACACCAAGGTCCCTCTAAAATTAGAAGACTCTCTGATCTCCAATGGAAGTCGGTCATCAATACAGCAAAAGAGATGGCAGAAGAGAATCCCCTAAAACATCAAAGAACGCTTTTTATTATGTCGGCTCTCTATTCCCTGTACTTAAGAATCTCCGAGCTTTCAGCAAGTGAGAGATGGACCCCCGTGATGAAACATTTTCATCGAGATCGAGATGGAAATTGGTGGTTCACAACGGTGGGAAAAGGCAACAAACAGCGTCAAATTGCCGTGAGTAACTCTATGCTGGACGCTTTAAAGATATGGAGACAACATCTAAAATTATCCCCTCTTCCCTCTCCATCAGACAAGTCTCCTCTCCTTCCCAAAACGAGAGGCACTGGGCCCATTACCCATACAAACTATATCCGTAAAATCGTTCAAGGGTGTTTTGATCAAGCGATTGAATCTCTAGAAAGAGATAATCTTCATGAAGAAGCAGAATCCCTCATGGAAGCAACGGTACATTGGTTAAGACACACAGGGATTTCTGATGACGTGAAAGTAAGGCCCAGAGAACACGTGAGGGATGACGCAGGGCATAGTTCGAGCGCTATTACAGATAAATACATAGATATAGAGCTTAAAGCACGTCATCAAAGTGCTAGAAATAAAATTATTAGTGAGTAAAAAAGAGAGAAAAAATATGACATTAAAAAATACTGAAATTACAAAAGCTCTTAAAAAGGCAAAAAAAATAGCAAAAGATCTCCAAAAAGAGAATCCCCATACTCTTTATCTAAGGGAAGTCCTTCGTCAACTACGCAAAGTTCTTAACGTATCGTCCGTTCTTCCTAAATACAATAAACTTCCTCACGTCCCCACTGAAGAAGAGATCCAAAAATACTATAAGGCCGTATGGCAGTCTCGCAATATGAAGCATGTTGTTCTTCTCAAAATCCTTCTTTACACAGGTATAAGAGTTAGTGAGTTAATTAATATCAAAATTGAACACATTGATTTTGAGAAATGTCAGATAAAGATCACAAAAAAAGACCCTAAAAAAGGAAGAATAGTTCCGTTTCCACATTTATTTAAGGAAGTACTTGCCATGCATGTGGAAACCATCAAAGCAAAAAAGGGAGTCTATTTGTTTGAATCTTCCTTAAGAAAACCCTATTCAGATAGAGGCATTCGAAAGATTTTAGCCATGTATACCAAGGCTTCTGGGATGAAGGAGGCCATATCTCCACTAAAACTTAGGCATTTTCTCTTTACATGGATGAAGAAGCAAGGAATCCAAGATGCTTTCATCCAATCCTATTCTGGACATGAACATCTCCACTCCCTAGAAATCTACAGAAAAATATCTCTCAAAGAAGGACAAGAGTCTTATAACGAAGTCATTAATAAATTCCCCATCTGACCCTCAATATACTCCTGAAATTCCTTAACAAATTTTCCAAGTGATACCAAAAGGCACGTACGTTACCCCTGGGCC
>CAYOCE010000058.1:0-6737 GCA_964402405.1 uncultured Hyphomicrobiales bacterium
GTTGACATGAAAACCCAAGCAGATCGAGATGGTCGAGAAGAGGCTTTTGATGAGGGAAGGGCTGAGGGGATTTTGGAGGAAAAAAAAGAAACGGCTCGCCAGTTGATTTTGAAAGGTATTCCCTCTAATGTTATTTCTGAAGTCACCAAATTAACTGCATCGGAGATTGAAGATTTAAATGAAAGCATATTGGTCAGAGGGCTGGTTAATTAGAATTGTTGGGGATCAACAATGAAACGTAAAATTCTTTTAGCAGCAGGAGGTACCGGCGGGCACTTGTTTCCCGCCGTGGCTGTTGCCAAGGAATTAAAAGCCCGGGGGCATGAGGTTTACCTAATGATTGATCGTCGAGCGGCCGCCTTTCAAAAGGATATGGCGGGTATTTCTATTATCCAGATGCCTTTAGGTCCTAAAGGTCCAGGCATCCTCGGAAAAATCAAATTCATTTTATCCTTACTCTATTCAACGTTGTTTGCTTTTGTAAAGATTGTACCCATAAGACCAAAAGCTATTGTAGCGTTTGGGGGATATCCCAGTTTTCCGGTGTTATTAGCCAGCTTTTATATGTCAATTCCTAAGATTCTCCACGAACAAAATGCATATTTAGGGCGCGTAAATCAATGGTTTGCAAGGGCTGCTAGCTATCTTGCTCTTTCTTTTCCCAATACAAAAAAAATCCCAAACTCTGTTGTTGGAAACACCGTTGTAACAGGTATGCCCCTTAGGCCGGCTATTTTAAAGCTTGCGGATGTTCCTTATGTTCCCCCTAAAAAAGATGGCCCCTTTTCCATTTTGATTTTGGGGGGGAGTCAGGGGACCCAGGTATTTGGCGAGGTGATTCCTAAAGCGATCGCAGAATTACCTGAAAAACTTCGCAAGCATCTTGTCATCACTCAGCAATCCAGAGTTGGTCAAGCAGAGTTGGTTAAAGAGGCTTACAACAAGATTGGAATTAATGCCACGGTTGCGCCCTTTTTTGACAATGTGGAAAATTTAATGGCTCAGGCCCATCTGATGATTTGTCGGGCAGGATCTTCTAGCACATGGGAAATCATTACAGCTAAACGTCCAACCCTGTTCATTCCGTTGCCATCTGCCAAGGATGATCATCAAACCTATAATGCCGAGTATGCTGAAAAATCGGGGGGAGCGTGGGTGATGCATCAATCTGATTTAACCCCCAAAAAATTGTCAAAATTTTTAGAGAAATTAATAGAAGACCCTGATATGTTACGCGAGGCATCTCAAAATTTGGGGAAAATTGCGCCCCAAAATGCCACCGAAAAATTGGTTGATCTTATTGAAAGTGTTTAAAGGAATACGCCCATGAAACTATCTGCCCTAAGCCCCGGAAAAATCCATATCATCGGTATTGGAGGTATTGGTATGAGTGGTATTGCCGAGATTCTCCACCTAAAAGGCCATGATGTGCAGGGGAGCGATATTTCCTCGAGTCCTAATGTGGAACGCCTTCAGAAAAAAGGCATTAAGGTTTTTGTGGGACATGATAAAAACCATGTGAATGGTGCGTCAGTGGTTGTGTATTCAACAGATGTGCCCCTGGACAATGTGGAAATTCTAGAGGCCCGTGCCCAAGGCATTCCCACCATCAATCGGGCAGAAATGCTGGCCGAGCTCATGCGGTTCTATGGCACCATTGCGATTTCCGGAACCCATGGAAAAACCACCACGACCTCTTTGATCGGAAGCGTTCTGGAAACGGCCAATTGGGATCCAACCGTGATTAATGGGGGGATTGTCAATGCCTATGGGACCAACACTCGAATTGGCAAAGGGGAGTGGATGGTGGTAGAGGCTGATGAATCAGATGGAACCTTTGTGAAGGTGCCTGCCACCATTGCCGTTGTGACCAACATTGATCCGGAGCATTTAAATTACTATGGATCTTTTGAAAACTTGGTTGC
Source organism: uncultured Hyphomicrobiales bacterium (assembly GCA_964402405.1). Classification (GTDB taxonomy): domain Bacteria; phylum Pseudomonadota; class Alphaproteobacteria; order UBA7879; family UBA7879; genus CAYOCE01. The sequence goes on from CAYOCE010000058.1 coordinate 1,926, forward strand.
CCATTTTGATCGCTTTATTCATCAAATTCCCTTCTATGGCTTTTCAGTCATATGCCATGATCATCCCGTTGTTGCGTCTTTGATTCCTAAGATTACCGATCGTCGGTATGTTAGCTATGGCTTACACAAAGATGCCCATGTGCGGGCAACCAACATTACCCAAACCACCCAGGGGATGTGCTTTGATGTAATGATTAGGGGCAACCATGAAACCATTATTTTGGAAAAAATCCAACTGGCTTTGCATGGGGAGCATAATGTTTTGAACAGTTTGTCCGCCATTGCGGTTGGGCATTATCTGGGGATTGATCATCAGCTGATCCGCGAGGCTTTGAAGAATTTCCAAGGGGTTAAGCGTCGATTTACCACAACAGGTGTTGTGAATGGAGTGACTGTGATTGACGACTATGCCCACCATCCCAAGGAAATTCAGGCCGTCCTAAATGCGGCAAAGGGAATGGTACCAGGGCGGATTTTTGCCGTGATGCAACCCCACCGCTATAGCAGGCTCAAGGATCTATTTCCCGAATTCGTGGATAGTTTTCAAAATGCAGATTCTCTATACATCACGCCCCTTTATAGCGCGGGAGAAACCTTGATCCCTGGATTTGACCATCAAGTTTTGACCAAGGCCATTCAAGAAAAAGGCTATGTTTCCACCCAGACAATTGATTCTGTGGCAGATCTGGCCTCCCATCTAAAACCCCAATTAAAAGAAGGAGACTATGTCATTTTCATGGGCGCTGGGAATATTACCAAATGGGCGTACGAGTTTCCGGGGTTGCTGAAGTAATTTTAGGTTGAGGTGAAGAGTATGAAAAAATCTATTTTATTTTTAAGTGTTGGATTATTAATTAATGGTTTTAATTTAGCAGAGGCAGCGAGTTCTTCAAATAAAGGCGATGCAAATTGGCGAATTGGGGCAAAAATTCATTTTGAAGAAGATAGTGGCGCAGACTATATAGGACTCAAGGCAATTAACAAGATCACTAAAGATGTTTTGAAGGAAATGATTAACATCCACAGGGATTTAGGCTCTGATAACGCTAAAATCCTTCTTAAAAAAGATAATGATAAGATCATAATGACCCATTATGAAGAAAAACCCAGACCAGGTATTGGTGAAGAAATGCATGCTACTTTACTATATACGAGACCGAGAGGATTTCATAAATCAGAGACTTTGCAGCAAATATGTCAAACCCTTTTCAAACACTGCGAATCCCCTCCAACCATGGAAAGGGTAGTTAAAGAGTATAATGCGATTATTAAACCTGAGCGGCGGCTTCAAATATCAGAAATCGTCTTAATCGAGAGTCAAAACGGTTCTTCTTTTATTAGTGCTAAATTACTTTTGGATGGGCGTGAACATATCTATAAAGATAACGAGCCAATCTCTCCAGGGTTGCATATGACACTGGTTAATTGCCCAGATGGTGCTATATTGTCAGATCCAAGAATTACCAATCAATTAATTGAAAAATTAAATACGCTCTTAAAGGGTAAAATGATGAAAATTGCCACAAAAGAAGGAGTTATGGATTTGGAGTTTGGAATATCAGGTGAGCCATGGAGAATAAGAGTTGGAGAACGAGTTGAGATAAACCCATAGATTTTTAAACTCATACTAGGAATTACTGATGACTGCTAAAGAACCCATACACCAACTAAACCTCCCCTCAGTCCAAGGGCGGTATGCCTTTGGGGCGGATTTGTCCAAACATGTGTGGTTTCGGGTGGGGGGCGTGGCTCAGGTTTTGTTCAAGCCAGAGAGTGTTTTTGATTTGCAGTATTTTTTGCAGGCGAAACCAAAGGATCTCCCCATTACCGTTATCGGTGCTGGCTCTAATCTGTTGATCCGGGATGGAGGTATATCAGGCGTTGTGATTCGCTTGATGCGGGGCTTTAATGATATTACGATAAGTGGGAATGAGATTACAGCAGGTGCAGGGGCTTTGGACCGCACCGTTGCCATGGTTGCTGCCCAACACGGTCTTGCAGGTCTTGAGTTTTTTGCAGGGATTCCTGGTACTGTCGGTGGTGCTGTATTTATGAATGCAGGAGCCTATGGGACAGAAACAAAAGATATTTTAAAGTCCGTGGATGTTGTAGACTCACAAGGAAACTTGCGCACATACCCAGTGGATGAAATAGGCTTTTCCTATAGGCATTCAGATTTAGATCCAGGATCTATTGTTGTATCTGCAACCTTTCAAGGCAGACCTGAGCCGGCGGATCAAATCCTAAAACGTATTGAGGAAATTATGACAACACGTGCCGAGGCCCAACCCGTCAATGCGAGGACAGGGGGGAGTACCTTTAAAAACCCAGAAGGCATGAAGGCATGGGAACTGATTGATCAAGCGGGATGTCGCGGTAAACAACGCGGGGGTGCGCAGGTGTCTGAAAAACATTGTAATTTCTTGATCAATACAGGGGATGCAACAGCCAAAGATCTAGAAGATCTGGGGAACTATGTCCAAAAGCAAGTATATGAAAACTCAGGCATTCAGTTGGAGTGGGAAATTCAGCGCGTTGGAGTTCCCTTAATAGGATCGGGGGAAGTATGTCACGATTAAAATCAGTATCTAAAAAAGTTCCCTCAAGGCTGGATAAAAAAAGTGGCCAAACAAAACGTCTAAAGCAAATGGGGGTTGGTCTTTTATTCTTGGCCGTCGTGTCTGGTATTTTCTATGTAGTGTTTTTTAATGTTATCCCAACGATTTATGGGGATTTTAGGACGGGTCTTGGAAACTCAGCTAAAAAATATGGCCTTTATGTTGAAAATGTAGTTGTGCGGGGGCGGGTAGAGACGCCCCTTGAGGATATCCGAGGATGCCTGCCAAACATCCAAGGGACGGCCCTTTTAAACTTGGATATGGAAGAAATCAACAAGTGTATTCTGGGCTTGCCCTGGATTAAGACCGTTGTAATCAGCAAGCGGTTTCCCCAAGATATGGAGATTTTCATTCAGGAAAAAAATCCCATGGCTTTATGGCAACATAACAAAATTATTCATGTGGTGGCAGACGATGGTAGCGTTGTCCTCGAGGGGGTGCGTGATGCCTTTGTAGGATTACCAACGATTGTGGGAAAAGGGGCCCCCGAACATGCCCCTGAGTTATTTAGAGGCCTAAACAACCATCCAAAGATTAATGATGAAGTCGCCTCGAGTATCCGAGTTTCCAATCGTCGGTGGAATTTATTGATGAAAAATGGGATTACCATACGCCTGCCTGAAACAGATCTTTCAAAGGCCCTACAACAGCTGGATGATTTTATCGCCCAATATGGATTAAATGCAGAAGAAATAAAAAGTATTGATTTTCGAATTCAGGGACGCCTCGCCTTAAGTATGACAAAAGAAGGTATTGCGAAGTTTCAGAAGAATAAAAAAAGCAATGGGAAGAAAGAAAACAACCATGCATAAGTACCTTTTCCTACTATTTCTTTCTCTTTTTTTAACAAAGTGTACTTTTACACCTGAAAAGCCACAGCCCAAAATCAAGCTGATTCAAATTCCCCATCATCAATTGCCGGGGTGGCATGAGGATGACTTCAAAGAGGCCCTGAAGGCCATGAAAAAATCCTGTAAGGTTTTGATGAAGAAAGAAGATTCCAAGGATTTAGGGTTGATGGGAAGGGCAGCAGATTGGAAACCCATTTGCAGTACCATCTTAAAAATGGACACACATCAAGAGATCAAAAAACTTCTGGAGGATCATTTCCATGCCTATAAAATCCACGATGGGTGCGGGGCTAATAGCTTTTGCACAGGATATTATGAACCCCATCTAAGGGGATCCTTCAAAAAGTCCAAAAAATACTATCATCCCCTGTATAAAAAACCCAAGAATCTACGCGAAGAAAATGGGAAGGTGGTTCCCTATGCCTCTCGCAAGCAGATTGATAATGGGCATCTGGCAGGTCAAGATTTAGAATTATTATGGGTTGATTGCCCCGTCGATGCCTTTTTCTTGGAAATTCAAGGATCTGGCCAAGTCGTTTTAGAGGATGGTCGCGTCATTCGAATTGGATATGATGGCAAGAACGGGTATCCCTATACCCCCATTGGTCGCGTCTTAATTGAACGGGGAGAATTAACCAAAGAAACCGTTTCCATGCAAAGTATTCGTAAGTGGTTGCACGATCATCCGGGTCAAGCCAGGGAGTTAATGCATCAAAATGAATCCCATGTGTTTTTCAGATTGATTGAGGGGGATGGACCCATTGGTAGTCAGGGAGTTGCTCTTACGCCTGAACGGAGCCTCGCGGTGGATCCGAGTCATATTCCTCTGGGATCATTCTTGTGGGTGGATGTGTTGCATCCTTTAGAATTCGGGCGGTTGCAACAGTTAGTTGTAGCGCAAGATACAGGGGGCGCGATCAAGGGACCCCTCAGGGGTGATTTGTTCTGGGGGGCGGGTGAGCTCGCGGCCCACATGGCAGGGCACATGAAATCAAATGGGGAATTTTATATGCTGCTGCCAAAATCTGTTGTGGTTTAGGAAATCAAATGACTAAAAAACGCGATGACATTCCCCCAGAGGACATGGACCTATGGGCCCAGATAAACCAGGGAATCAAGCCTTTAAAAACCAAAAAGAAATTGGGAAGAAAACCACACGATCTAAAGCGTACTTTTTATAAGAAGGCTCAGGATTCTTTTCAAATTCCTGAAAAGCCCAGTTTTTACTACCCTCCAACAGTTTCTATTTCAGCAGATTCAAAACCCACAGAGGATCCGACCCTGACGCGTAAAATTAGAAAACGTAAGATACCCATAGAAGCTAGTTTGGACCTTCATGGGAT
>CAYOCE010000059.1:0-6684 GCA_964402405.1 uncultured Hyphomicrobiales bacterium
AACGTCAATTTGACCAGATGGTTTGTCCATGTGGTCATTTTGGGCAGATGCATTTGCCATTTGGGTATGTAATGGTTTTTTCGGGATATTAGAAAGATATTATTAGCTAACAACCTAAAATTCACTGATATTTTTAAATTTCTTTAAAAAACCCTCTTGCATCAAAAATAATTCCGTTGTAGTTTAATTGTTATACGACAAATGTATATATAAATTAACGGAGATAAAAAGTGGATTGGACTCAAACTTTTACCATTATAACAACGATTGTAACCAGTACTGCAGGACTATTGGGGTGTTTATGGTATGCGCTGCGAGACGATATCAATCGTGTAGAAATTCGATTAAAAGATGATATCAATTCCGTTGAGCACAGATTAAAAGATAATATCAATTCTGTTGAGCACAGATTAAAAGATAATATCAATTCTGTTGAGCACAGATTAAAAGATGATATTGAGCATATCCGCCAAGAAACAAGAGAAAGTGCTAGGAAATATGATCTGGAATTACGAGAGTCTCGTCAATTATGGATGAAAATTTTACATAAACTTCAAGGTGGAAAAAAGTCTCGTGAGGGGGCAAAAACATGTTGAGAGGTTAGGGGAGATCTAATTCAAGTGTATTTAAGAATTTTAGTCTTTCCAATAAATGGTGTATTTTTGCAACAAAATAAGAGCTCTTTGAGAGTGGTAAGATCAATTGATGCTTGTAAATCCATAAATTATACTAACCTAGAAGTAATTACACAGAATTAAATATAATTTTTAAAGGGGAGATTACTATGAAGAAACTATTAATCGTTGCAGGTATTTTGACAGTGGGTATGTCTGTTCTTACGGACTCTGTTAATGCTGATGCTTTTAGCGGCCCAGCCGTTGGGTTATCTGTTGGTGTTGGCAGTACCAGCTACAAAATCAATAAAGGAGTTTATGGGGATACGGCATTTGGAACTGTTGCTAAGGCTTCTAACACAGGATTTAACGGTCGTGTATTTGGTCAATGGGGCTCATTGCGTAGATCCATGTACTACGGCGTAGACTTAGGGGTGGGTTTTGATACCTCTAAAGCTAAAAAAAGCATTTCAGGGGCAACACAAGATCTAGGCTTCACAAGCTTAAGTGCTTTGGGTATAAATGGTCTGGCGGCTGGTAATACAGTTACTATTACCGACACTTTGCGCAATAACTTTTTTGTTTCTCCTGGTATCCGTTTTGGTGGTATTGTTGGTGGCAGGACATTGTTTTTTGGACGTGTAGGTGTAAATGTGCAGTTCCAGAGACTAGATACTACAGTTGCTACTCCTGCAGGATCAGCTATTTTCAAAGACAATATGGTAACAACACAAATTGCTCCAGGTTTGGGCGTGGATTACATGCTTAGCAATAAGGTGTTCGTACGGGGTCAAGTTGAATATGCTATTGGTATTTTCACCAGTGGAAATCGCTCCCACTTCAGGAGAAAACCATCAGCCGTTATTGCTAATATTGGTTTTGGAGCTCAATTCTAACTTTTACATTACTCAAAATAAATGAGAAAACCGAGGCTTTAGTCCTCGGTTTTTTTATGGTACTAATTTCAAGAAATAATTGTGCAACGACCAAAAAATTTTGAGGAATAAACCATGCAACCCAAATATGTTTTTCTCTATACAACCTTTGATTCCCAGGAGGCTGGGGCTAAGTTTGTAAAACACTTGCTCGAGAATAATCTAATTGCCTGTGCTAACCTAGGAGGAGCTATGACATCCTACTACATGTGGGAGGGAGCTCTGCAAGAATCTCAAGAATTTCCCCTGTGGATGAAAACAATAAAAAATGCGGTTCCTGAAATTACTCAAATCCTAAAAGACCACCATCCTTATGATTGTCCATGTTTAGTAGAGATACCCATAACAGATGGGTATCCTCCTTTTCTAAAATTCATTGAGGATGCGGTTAAGATATAATTATAATTAGACGACAATATATATTAAAATTAATCCATTTTTTAATATTTTTATTTATTGAATTTTCTTTTTTTATTCCTATATATAATATATTTATTTTTTTAAGGAGAAATTCAATGAAAAAAATTATTTTAACTTGTCTAAGCTTGGCATCTTTTTCAAATGTTCATGGGTTGTGGTCATTTATGGAGGAGGTAAAGAGAGATGATAGAGCAGCGCCCCACTATCAGCAGATCATTGGAGACGCTGAGAATTGTCCCCCTATTTTGGATATTAAACGTGTGCAATTGCAAGGTAATGTTGGGTTTAAATGGACCTCTAGTGCAGATACGGAATTATTTCGCAATGTCCTTGTCAAAAAACCTTCTTCCCCTGCTTCTATCAAGACTCAAGGTGGAAAACCATATCTAAACTTCATTTTAGAGAAGGTTGGTGAGTATGGGATTCAAACTGGTCAACCCTTTACCATTTGTGTAGAGGGATTTAAAATGTTGGGGCGTATAGATGTAGATAATATTCAAGAACTTGCCTCTAGTATAGAGGCTTTCTCTAGTAGTATGAATACAACAACACGTGTACTCTTAGATAGCATAGGTGGTGTAGGAAGAGGCGAACCTTCTTCTCCTAGTGCTCGAGCTCCTATTACTACTTGCACAGGGATTAGCGAAGAGGATGGTAAATATGAATTCACTCTCTTTAATGAAAGGCAAGCACCTATTCTTCGGATGTTTTCTTTTGATATTAAGCAATATGGCAAAACCAGGGATGTTGGGGTTGCCAGCTCAAGTCAATAATCAAAGATACAGCTCTTAAAAAAGGGGGAAAAATATTTCCCCCTTTTTTTGTTTCCTCACAGCATCTTAAGCATGCTGCCGTAAGTACTCGGTGGCGTATTTTTCAATTTGATCCAGTTCATTCAAAAAGAAATGATCGGCCCCTTCGATTAATTTTAGGTCGATGTTAATCCCTTTTTGCGCCGATAGTTTCTTGCATAGGGTTTGAACGGAGGCAGGATCCACAATTTCATCCTTAGTCCCTTGAATGATTTGACCTGAAACAGGGCAGGGGGCTAAGAACGTAAAATCATATTTGTTAGCGGGGGGAGATACTGCAATGAATCCGGAGATTTCAGGACGGCGCATCAATAATTGCATGGTAATCCAGGCACCAAAGGAAAAACCTGCCACCCAAAAGCTATTGGCATTGGGGTTTTGTATCTGCAACCAATCCAAAACAGTGGCTGCATCTGTTAATTCGCCCTCCCCATTGTCAAATCCTCCTTCGGATCGACCAATTCCGCGGAAATTAAACCGCATGGTGTTGAATCCCTCTTGGGCAAAGGTTTTATAAAGGGTGTAGGTGACTTTGTTATTCATCGTGCCCCCTTGGAGTGGGTGGGGGTGCAAAATCAACGCAACAGGGGCGGATGGGTTTTTCGACTTGTGATACCGGGCCTCAATACGACCAGCAGATCCAGGAATAATAACGTCGGGCATATAATCTTACCTTTCTAACAAACTTTGTATTAAATCTTGACTAAAATAATCGGGTATTCTAAAGTAATCCTAATTTCTGTGAGGACGACTCTATCACAGGGGTTCCAGAAATTATAGTTAATAATTTATTATATCCACAGTATTTCAAAATGTGGGAAGCGAAATGAGGGACCGAGGAGGGATAATATATTCTTCATACAAGACCCTCGAAGGTACCTGGATCTATCGACCCTAAATTTTTAGGGGAGATAGATAATGATCTACATAACGTAAGTGTATGTAGATCAGTCAATTTTGCGATCCACAGTTTGAAAGACGAGGAGTATAGGTAATATAAAGTCAATGAAACTTAGTACACGTGGCAGGTATGCTGTTATGGCAATGGTGGATTTAGCGAATCATAGCAACGGAGACCCTATCTCTTTGGCTGTGATTGGGGAGCGGCAAGAAATTTCGGTGACTTATCTTGAGCAATTGTTTATGAAGCTCCGGGCAGCCGGATTAGTGAATAGTGTGCGTGGCACGAAGGGCGGGTATTGTTTAGGGCGAGATGCCTCGGATATTACCATTGCCGCCATTGTGGACGCTGTTGATGAGGGGATGAAAGCAACTCGATGTAAGGACACTAAGGGATGCATGAACGCCAAGACGCGATGTTTGGTCCATGATTTATGGGAAGAGCTGGGGAGTCAGATCTCTCTCTTTCTGCAATCTGTTACAGTGGCAGATGTGTTGGAAAAGCGTCTGATAGGTAAAAGTCAGGTGTTTAAGTAATGCGAGTTTACTTGGATTACAATGCAACGGCTCCTTTGTTACCGATAGTAAGGGAGGCCATGCTGGAGTATATGATGGGTGCAGGAAACCCTTCTTCTATGCATCAGGAGGGGCAAGGTGCTAGACGCTCTGTCACCAAGGCTCGCGGGCAGATTGCGGAATTTGTTGGTGCCCATCCAGATCAGATTATTTTTACATCTGGGGGGACAGAGGCCAATAATTTGGCCCTGAAAGGGGGCAGTTGGCATCATGTGCTGATGTCAACGGTAGAGCATGACTCGGTTTTTAAGGCATGGGAAAACTCAACCCTGATTCCCGTGGATGAAAATGGGCTCTTGGATCTAGAGGAACTGGAGCATTATTTGAGGGACCTTCAGGGACTAAGGGTTTTAGTCTCAGTGATCTGGGCAAACAATGAAACGGGCGTCCTTCAACCCATGGCCGAAATTGTAGCGTTATCCCATAAGTATGGGGCATTTGTGCATACGGATGCGGTGCAGATGATGGGGCGACAACCTATTTCGTTTAAAGATATGGGATGTGATTTGATGACCATCAGCCCCCATAAATTTGGGGGACCTCAGGGAATTGGGGCATTGGTTGTGAAGGAGTCTATAGCCATAACCCCCTTAATTTTCGGGGGTGGTCAGGAAAAAGGGCGACGGTCTGGCACAGAAAATGTGGCCGCCATTGTGGGATTTGGGATGGCAGTTGACTCAGCCCCTGATTTATCTCAGTTGGCTGGATGGCATAGGGGACTTGAAGAGTATATTCTAAAGGCCTCTGGGAATCAGGCCATGATTTTGGGCAAGGATGTGGATCGGTTGCCTAATACCACGTGTGTGGTGATGCCTGGGGTGGAAAACGCCATTCAGGTAATGCGATTTGACCTGGAGGGCGTTGCCATTAGTGCTGGATCTGCGTGCTCTTCGGGGCGCGTAAAAACCGAATCCCGGATTATAAAGGCCATGACCCATGATGTGGATCAGTCCATGAGTGCCATTCGCATCAGCAGTGGGTGGGCATCTACCCAGGATGATTTTATAAAGGTCCAGGAAATCTGGGAAAAGATTTTTAAGGATCGTGAAGGAATAAGAAATGGAAAATAAGGATAAAAAGATATATTTGGACTATCAAGCTACAACCCCGTGTGACCCAAGGGTGCTGGAGGCGATGCTGCCTTATTTTGTCCAGGAGTTTGGGAATGCCCACTCTAGAACCCATGCCTATGGGTGGGAAGCAGAAGAAGCTGTCGAAAATGCCCGAGCGCAAGTTGCAACCCTGATCAATGCTGATTCTAAGGAAGTGATCTTTACCTCGGGGGCCACTGAATCTAATAATTTGGCGCTGAAGGGCGTCGCAGAATTCTATCAAGATAAAAAACGCCATATCATCACCACCCAAACCGAACACAAATGTGTATTGGAAAGCTGCCGTTACTTGCAGCACAAAGGGTTTGAGGTGACGTATTTACCAGTAGAATCCAATGGCTTGATTTCTCTTAAGGCACTGGAAGAGGCAATTCGAGATGATACCCTAATGGTGTCCATTATGGCTGTAAATAACGAAATTGGCGTGATTCAGCCGTTGGCGGAGATCGGTAAACTATGTCGGGCACGAGGCGTGTTCTTCCACACAGATGCTGCCCAAGGGGTGGGAAAGATCCCCATTGATGTGAAGGCCATGAACATTGATCTGCTAAGCATTTCAGGGCACAAGATTTATGGACCCAAGGGAATTGGTGCCCTTTATGTGGGGCGTAGTCCGCGGGTACGCCTTTTGCCCATTATCCATGGGGGCGGGCAGGAGCGGGGCATGCGGTCTGGGACTTTGCCGGTTGCTCTGTGTGTTGGACTCGGAAAAGCTTGTGAAATTGCAAGTCTAGAGATGTCCGCAGAACATGACCGATTAATCCAGTTAAAGAATCGTCTCTATGGAAAACTAAAGGATGCTCTGCCCCACATTTATTTGAATGGAGATGAGGACCATCGTATCCCTGGAAACCTAAACATCAGCTTTGCGTACGTAGAGGGAGAAGGCTTGATGATGGGAATTAAGGATCTATGTGTTTCTTCGGGATCTGCCTGTACCTCATCATCCCTGGAACCATCCTATGTTCTACGGGCATTGGGGGTGGATATTGAACTTTCCCACACATCTCTGCGCATTGGATTTGGCCGGTTTACAACCCAGGAGCAGCTTGATCGGGCCGCCGAGGAAATTATCAAGGCCGTTAATCATTTGCGGGACATGAGTCCCCTCTGGGAAATGGCCCAAGAGGGTATAGACATTAAGTCCATTAAGTGGGCAGTGCATTGAGAGGGGTTTCAGACCACCCCCGCAAAGGCGGGGGCCCACAGCACCCTCTGAGTGATGCCTCAAAAGTGCTACCGCACATGGATCCCCGCCTTCGCGGGGATGGTTTGAAACCGAAAGTAAACTAACAAAAAGGAGAAAGAAAATGGC
>CAYOCE010000060.1:0-6452 GCA_964402405.1 uncultured Hyphomicrobiales bacterium
ATCCCGAGTAGTGAGCGAAGTGAACGTTGTCGAGGGATCCAGCACAAATGCGAAGGCGTACCTGCCCACCGAAGCCTTGGCGAAGGTGGGGCCATCACCTTATAAAGTGAGGACTTCCACCTACGCTAAAGCTTCGGTGGACAAGTCGTCCTCTCATATATACTAGATTCCTCGACAACGTTCGCTTCGCTCACTGCTCGGGATGACAGTAGAAGGAAGAGACCACCTATCGATGGATCCCTTCCTCCCGGCTACGCCATGGTGAACCGCCGAGTTATTTTGAAGTAAAACCATAAATTGAAAGAAACAATGACAAATATAAATTTAATCTCCAATATAACTTATGAAGAATTTCTATCTAAAATAGAAATTTTAAACATAAATATTTCACGGGACACCTTTAATAAATTATGTTTATTTCTAAAACTATTGGAGGAAGCATCTGAAACGATGAACTTAGTAGGAAGATCCACTTTGCCTACTATATGGGATCGACACTTGATTGATAGCCTTCAATTGTACCCCATTGTTTTACAATACTTGAAATCAAATAATGGGGTAATGGACATCGGCAGTGGTGCTGGCTTCCCTGGGATTGTTCTCGCCATTTTGGGAGTTCCCAATGTGACACTTGTAGAAGCCACAAAAAAGAAGTGTGGATTCTTACAAAATGTTTCACGTGAAACATTTTGTTCCTATCGAGTTCTCGATCAACGCATCGAAGATCTTGTTTTATCCCAACCTCCAGCTGTTATTACAGCCCGAGCAATGGCTCCTCTTGAAAAATTACTATCGTATACTTTCAAATGGCTATCTAAAGAAACAACAGGAGTTTTTCCAAAAGGTGAAACTTGGGAAGATGAACTAAAAACCGCTGAGCGTCACTGGAAATTCAAATATGAAATTTATCCAAGCCTAACAAATGAGAAAGCCAAAATTTTAGCAATTCATCATTTAAAAAGAAAAAGATAGCCTCTCTTTTCTGACAAAATGTTTCACGTGAAACATTTTGTTTGTGTTGTGTTTCTCTTTTTAGACCATCCTTATCACCATTCCAACCACCCCCACGCAGGTGGGGGTCCACAGATACCTCTGGGTGATTCCTTGAAAGCGCTACCGCACATGGATCCCCTCCTTCGAGGGGATGGTTAGAAAGTTGAAGAGATGGTGTTAATGCTGATCACGGTTTTTCTTCTTACAAAATGTTTCACGTGAAACATTTTGTCACTTTACATCCCAAAAAAACTCTCTTATGATCTGAATATGTAATCCTTTGTATGGAAAATTTAAGCATGTTATCATCTTCTATCATCGCCGTTGCAAACCAAAAAGGTGGGGTCGGCAAAACAACGACCGTTGTTAACTTGGCGACAGCCCTTGCGGCTATCCGAAAAAAAGTATTGCTAATTGATTTTGATCCTCAAGGAAATGCCAGTACGGGGTTGGGGGTTGAGTTTTCTAAAAGGTCTCCCGGCATTTATGAGTTTTTATGTGGCATTTGCTCTTCTAATCAAGCCATTCATAAAACCCTCATTCCAAATTTGGATATTATGCCCTCTAGTCCTGATTTAGCGGGGTTAGAGGTTGAATTAGTTAATGAGTCAAATCGAGAATATAGACTAAAAAATATCCTTCAAGAGATGGGATATGACTATATATTAATTGACTGTCCTCCTTCATTGGGAATCTTAACTATTAATGCCTTGGTTGCAGCGCGTAGCGTTATTATTCCTCTACAATGTGAATATTATGCCCTTGAAGGATTAAGTCAGTTATTAAAGACGATTGGCAAAATCAGGGATTACTATAATCCCTCTCTGGAACTAGAAGGGGTTGTTCTCACTATGTTTGAGGCCCGCAGCGCCCTTAGCCATTCTGTTGTACAGGATGTGCGGGGTCATTTGAAAGATAAAGTGTATCAAACTATTATCCCCCGAAATGTTAAGGTATCAGAAGCCCCATCCCATGGTCAGCCCGTACTGATTTATGATTTAAAGTGCCCCGGTGCCCAAGCGTATATCAGATTAGCTCGGGAAATAATTTATCAAAAAAAGGAGTGTTAAAATGAATACTGAAAAAAAGAGTCCTTTAGGACGAGGTCTTAGTTCTTTGTTTAGGCATCAGGAAGATGCCCTCTCACATGCGGAAACTATATCAGATAAAAAATCAGATATATCTAAAAATAAATTTGATATATTAGAAAAAGAAATGGATATGTCTGATAATGAATTAGATATATCCCCGATCAATTCGGATATATATATAGAAGAAAATCAGGATCCTAAAAAGATATTGACGAAATCCATGAAGCTTCCTAAAGAAATTCAAGATCGGCAAGATTCATGGGAAAAGTATAGAAAAATTCGTACGAAGCTATCTCCCGATGTTGTTAAAAAGTATAAAGAAAATCACCTTTCTCAAAAAAGTACCTTTCAACATATCAATATAGATTTTATAAAACCTGGGGCTTTTCAACCAAGAACCAATTTTGACCCAGAAGAATTAGAGGAGCTTGCCCAATCCATTAAAGAAAATGGCATTTTACAACCCCTACTTGTACGACGCCGGGGCGATGTTCTTTATGAACTTATAGCTGGGGAACGTCGATGGCGAGCAGCAAAAATTGCTGGATTAAAACAAATCCCTGCAATGGTTGTCATATTGACGGATGATGAATCGTATACAGCTGCTATTGTTGAGAACATTCAACGAGAGAATCTAAATCCTTTGGAAGAAGCCAAAGCCTATGACAACTTAATTCAAAAACTAAACTATACTCAACAAGAAATATCAGGTTTGGTTGGAAAAAGTCGCAGTTATGTTGCAAACATGATGCGTCTTTTAAGTCTTCCTGAAAAGATTTTGAATTATATTCAATCAGAAGAACTAACCCCTGGTCACGCTCGGTTATTAATTGGTCTTGAGGAAGTTGATGCTGTAAAGCTTGCAGATCGCATGGTTAAAAATAAATTAAATGTTCGAAACGCCGAGCGACTATTAAAAAGAAGTCAAACAGGAGAAGAGGTAGAAGAAGAATTAAATCCCCCCCATGCTCCGTACCAGGATCCAGAAATTCAGATCATTCAAAACCAGATCCGAGAAACATTGGGGTTAGAGGTTTTTCTTAAGAACCAAGGAAATCAAGGAACTTTGATCTTAAAATTTATGAATCTTAATCAGCTAGACGATATTATTGAGCGACTAACTCGAAAGAATCCTGAAGGATCTCTTTGATAAAAAAGTAACGTATTTTATGTGAAGCTTTTTCCCTCTAATAAGCCATCCCGATTTTTATCGGGGTGGTTTCGTATTATTGTGTGTAATTTATCACAGCTCTCTCTAAAAAATGAAAAAAATATTTATGAACGAGATATGCTCAAAACCTTTGGCTTTCATCTTTTTATGGGTTTAAAAAAAACAAAAAAGAAAGAAAAAAGATCTGTGGATAACTTTGTGGGAAAAGAGAATGTCGGATTTTTTTCAAATTACCCTCGTACTCCTTATCAACAACCCCCGTGACTCGCCACGGCGAAGCCTTTGGCATGGCCGAGAGGCTGGGCCCATCAAAATAAGAAATAATATTAGATGTCTAAAACAGATGAATCTTTTAAGGTAGAAAAATAATTTTAGGAAAGCATGATCTAAATAATTTCATGTAACTGATTAGTTATCATATGTCCTATTCTAGGAGAGTATATAATACATTGATTTTTAGTATTTTTTACACCTCCTATAAAGCAATATTTACGATAAAAAGTAAAGAAAGTGATTGCAATCCCCTTTGAAATTAGAAATAATATAAAAAAGAACCGGGCATAAGCCCGGCCAAGTTTAACTGGGAGGTTTACGTCTTGGGGAAGACGTACGTGCTAAGGTTTGGAATCAACCCTTAGCGCTTTCAAGCGTTGCGCTTGAAAAATACTATAAGTATATATAATGCACCCCGATCTAAAATGCTCGTGCTAATTCGGCATTCTAGATATTCGTTTTTCGAATACGCCTCTTGGAAGAGTAGGGTTTATTGGTATAGAGGTTTGAAACTTCTGAAATAAAATTTTTCTTCCAAGAGTTTTCTTCTACATTAATTTTTCTGTAAATAACCTGAATTTTGGATAAAAATGCGGATACTTCCGGGCGATATCTTGAAAGTGCTACCGCACACAGATGTGAGTCCTCTTTTTCCCATACTCAAAACCTAGTGTTGGTTTTTCTAAAAAGCTGTGATAGCCTTAATAAAGGTAGGCTTTCGGTACAATTATAAGAATTTTTAAAAGTGCCAAAAAAAACAATAGAAACACATATAGAACATACAATTCAGACCACAATCAAATATTTATTTGGGATGTGTTTGGTGATCTTTTTGTCAATTACTATCGATTCCTACTCTCAGGAATTTGGGTCTACTCATTTGGCGACGGCTACAAATGTTTACTTTGAACAGGATCCAACTGTGGCGCCTATTAAGCCCCCCCCTGAAATCCTCTATAATGTTCTTTTATCAGGAATTGGGGACTTTACTCTTCGAAAGCAGATCATGGAATCGTCTCAGCTTTTTAGGCGTCAACAATTGCCCATTGATAAAATTTCTGACCTAAAAACAATGGCCGCAAATGATATGAAAAATATTGCGACCTTGTTAGATAGCTTGGGATATTATGATGCAAAACTGGATTATAAGATTTCCTTAAAAAGCAGACCCATCTTGATAAATTTGATTGTCGAGATTGGTGAACCTTATAAAATTGGGAGTTTTCAATTAAATTCAACGGTATCTGGAAGATTAGAAATGGATGAAATTCAGGCCACCCTTGAATCCACCACCGGTGTTCATGTGGGGGATGTGGCAACTGAAGCTCTTGTTCAGACGGCTATCAAAAATCTCTTTATCAGCCTTGCAACAAAGGGATGTCCCTTTGCTAAAATCACCGCTAAAAACGCCGTCATTGATCGCGTAAACCGCCAGATGTTGGTTTCCCTAACAATGGACCCCGGTCCCGCCATGACATTTGGAAAAACCTTGGTACAAAAAGGAGCAGGTGTTGATAAAAAGTTTGTTATGCAAAGGCTTAGGTGGAAAGAAGGGGATATTTATAATCAGGACCTGGTTCTGCAAACGGTTCAAGATCTAAACAACACAGGACTTTTTTCCTATGTGAAAATTATTCATGAACCGAACGCCCCCAAGGATGGAAAATTAAATATGATGATAGAAATCGCTGCAGGGGAAGAAAATCCTTGGGATGCAGGGGTAAAATACTCCACAACATTAGGTATAGGGGGTATTGTGACATGGACCGGCAAAAATCTCTTTAATAAAGGAGACGTCTTGGATATCAGTGCGATCCTTGGTCAGTTCGAGCGAGGAATGGATATCGCCCATGTGGTTCCAGACTTTTTATGGATAAACACAGATCTTGCAACCAGCATAAAGGCAACAGGCGTTACAATGCCTGCCTATAACAAAACAGGCGTTCTAATTTCATCGATCTTCACAACACCCATTTATGAAAAATACAAGGGTTTCTTGGGAGTGGCATTTGAGGTGGCCTCCGTAAAACCCCCCAGATCAGGAACAGAGACGGCCTATAGCATGCTGTCGATTCCAGCTGGGATCAAAGTTGATAAAACAGATGATCCTCTTAAACCAACCGAGGGCTGGAGAGGAAAGTTGGATGTGGTTTCTTACTTGGATTTATCCCCTACTAAAATATACATACAGGGCAATCTCCAGCAAGAGTTTTATTTCTCGATTACTTCGGATAAACGACTGACATTGATGGGGTGGTATGATATTGGGACAACCCCAGATTCTCTTAAAAATAAACTGCCTCCGGACAAATATTTTTATTCCGGTGGAGAAGGATCTATCCGAGGCTACGGAGCCCAGATGGCTGGTCCTTTGTCAGCCAATGGTACACCCCTGGGGGGACGTTCCTTGATTGAATTTGGCGGAGAGCTCACGTATTACTTCACCGAACAATTGGCAGGAGTTGGATTTGTGGATGTGGGAGGCGCCTGCCCTAGACTATGGCCTAATATTTCAAACAAATTATTTGTGGGTGTGGGATCTGGCATCCGCTACATTACCCCCATTGGGACCTTAAAATTAGATGTGGGTGTCCCCGTCAATAGACGACCCATTGATGATAAGGCCCAGTTGTATATCAGTATGGGGAAACCTTTCTAAAATACCCTTAATACCAAGTCTTGAAGAACAATACGCAAATCTACTTCTGAGGAAAAAAACCTCCTTGACAAATTAATTTTATGCATTATAGATATGCTTATAATAGATTTTAATATCTGAAGACCACCCCGATGAAAATCGGGGTCCATGCAGCGATTTATCCATTTATCCAATGGATCCCGGCCTACGCCGGGATGATCTAAAGGCCACTTATCCTATTGATAGAATTGATGAAAGGGTTTATCTTATGACCATGGCAAAGTTT
>CAYOCE010000061.1:0-1685 GCA_964402405.1 uncultured Hyphomicrobiales bacterium
TACGCTTTTTGAAAAAAATTTTTACCTGTTTTGCAGTATAAGTTATAAATTATAATTTATTAGACGTCTTGAAAATAAAGGATTTTGTAATTTATAATTTATAATAAAACCCACTAGCCTGTAAAAAAACTCACTGTGGCACAAAAAAACCTATTGACACATCTTGGGGTGTGATATTAGAGTTATAGTAGGATTAACATTATGATGGTGTAAAACTAGGATGGGAAGAAAGAAAAAAGAAGACATGCATAACTTTTCTGTGAAGTTTCCAAAATCTCTTTTGGAAGAAATAGATCAGATCTGTGCAGCCAACTATATCACGAGAACTTCCTGGTTGATTAATGCCGCGAAAGAAGTTCTAGAGAAACAACGACGAGTAGGAGCTGATGAACTTATTAGAAAACTAGCTGATATGGAAAATTAAAAAGCGCCCGTATTGTAGTACGGACGCTTAATATAGTTAATTAACAAAGGTGCTGCGCCAACAACACCCAAATCAAGTACAACTTTATTTCTAGCACAACTGTGCAGAAAAATCAAGTGCTGTTTTGGCGTACGCCCTGAAAGGGGATATTATGTCTAATTCACTTGTTTTATTGCGAAACCAGTTAGAATTTTGGTTTCAAAAAAAACCACAGGGTTTTTATAAATTTTTAAAGCCTTGTGATCACAGACTTTACACCATAGGTGATTCTTGGTGTGAGCAGCTTAATCTATCTGAAAACACATTTCGAAAATATTTGAAAAAAATTTGTAAGTCTTACCCCAGTAAGGAATCCTTTCTTGCTGAGAGTGATCCTTTTGAGGGGATGCCTTATGCAAGTTATTTTGATCGCCTTAAAAAAATTACCTTTTTCTTTCGGAATCATGAAGTTGCTGAAACCTTTAGCCTCAAAAAAATTTTGTATGTGGATTGCGCCCCCATTTGCGTCTCGAATAATACAGTTAAAAACATAATAAATAATAATCCCCCTAAATCCCCCTTACGCCAAGTGGTAAATGAGGGGAGGGGGGAAGATATTAAAAAATATTTATTAAAAAATTTATCCGAGTCTGATCTTCAAACAGCTCAGCGTATGAGAGATTTGTGGGTAGAAGCAACCAAGGGAGCAATTGAAACACCGAAGGTTACAGAGAAATTTGCAGAAAAACTTTTGGATGTCTTGAAAAAATTCTTTCAAAACTCTTTGGAAATATGGCGTAAATACTGCGAAGCGGTAGCCTCAAGCCAGTTTCTCATGGGAAAACTTGGAACCTTTAAAGCATGGCTCATTTGGGTTATTCGTGACGATATTATCCCCAAAATAAAGTCTGGAGCCTATGGTATAGATCCCAAGATATTTTCAGAGGAAGTAGATACAACACCTGAAAAGAAGGAGAAAATATCCCTAACCCTGAACTCTCTTAATCTATCTTCTAAAAACTTAGAGGTAATGAAAAGGCTTGAAGAGGAGACGGGCGTCCATTCGTTCACCAATTGGTTTTTGAATTGCACCATAGAGGCTAGCGAAAAGGCCCTGGTTTTCTATGCGCCCAATTACTTTAGCTTTGATTACATGAGACAGAAGTTTGAGGATATTTTAGAGAAGATGAGATCAATCTTTAAAGATATGCAAATTGAATTAAAGTGCCAAAAGGAGGTTGTATAACTTATAAATTATAATTTATAAGTTATTGTAAGATTG
>CAYOCE010000061.1:1785-6401 GCA_964402405.1 uncultured Hyphomicrobiales bacterium
GTTACTAATAGTTAGGTGAAATAATTAATGTGGCATCCTCATCTCCGTGATCAAAATTTTTGGTAATTTTTGTAGGCTCTTCTAGGATATTTAAAATCTTTGTCGCACAATAAAGACGGTCTCTTTTGCCTTTGGATGTTTGTGATACGATATCTAAATCTTCAAGTTTTGAAATTGCTCGTTGTGCTGTTGTAAAGGCAACCTTAAAACTTTCAGCTATTTTTTTAGTGGTGAAATAAGGATTCACGGCAAGATTTTTTATAATGTTTTGAATAAGTCCTTCTGTCTTTGATCCAACTTTAATTTGCCAATTAATAATTAAATCATTAATTCGTTCAGCACGAGATAGAACGTCCAATGACTGTGTAGCTACACCATTTAAAAAATAAGAAAGCCACTCATTCCAGGTCCCCCTGCTACTTACGTTATAGAGTTGTTTGTAATACTCATCTCTGTTTGTTTCAAAAAAGGCACTTAAGTACAAAATAGGGGAGGGGAGCATTTTCCTTTCAACCAAAAGCAATATGATTAAAAGTCGTCCCACACGACCATTTCCATCCAAGAAGGGGTGAATGGCTTCAAATTGATAATGACATAAAGCAATATGGATTAATGGGGGCAATGTTTTATCATATAAGAATTTTTCAAAACTACTCAAACAATCCATTAATTCTTCAGGGGTTGGAGGCACATATTTGGCTGTGTTTAGAGTACATCCTGGGGTACCAATCCAGTTTTGTGTTTTGCGAAATTCCCCAGGTGTTGCATGATTACCCCTTACCCCTTGCATAAGTTTTTCGTGGATTTCTTTAATCAGCCGAAGAGAAAGAGGAAAGTCTTTCAGTCGATTAAGACCATAATCTAGGGCTGTAATATAATTTTGTACTTCTTGTAAATCATCAGGGTTATGGTTTATATGAGCACCAGCCTCCTGCGCCAAAAATTCTCCTAGTGTTGTTTGAGTTCCTTCAATTTTACTTGAAAGAACAGCTTCACGTGTTATAAAAGGCCTCATTAAAAGGTGAGGGTTAGGTAATTTAACCCCCTCTCGAGCCAACATACCCAAAATGTGATCTGCTCTAGATAGATTACTTACTAAAGCAGAATTCCATTCTAAAATTGGTGGTAAAGGATTGGGAACAAAAGCCTGATATCCTGTAGGTGTTTTAATAATTTTACCCGATGAGGATTCTTTTATTTCCATAAATTTTATCTCCGTGTCTATAGACTAGAGCATATCTCTTATTTTCGAAAACGTCAATAATCAAAAATTAGAGATTTTCTTATTTGCGTGAGTGAAAATAAGAAATAGTGTTATTATCTTTTTTGATAAAAATCGAAAATAACAGGAGGGGTTACATGATATTGGTTGTAATCCGTCACCAAAATGAGAAAACGTGATTTGGTGATACAAATTTATTTTGCAAAGGCTTGATCGCTTTTTAGATTAATCAGCCCTCAAGTAATTGTCCGAAATCAATGATGTGAGAAAAAAATCGTTGATCTAGCAATTCTTGACCGACACCGTTAACGTGAATTAAGATAGGACGCCTGGAAATATGACGTGGTACTTTTAAGCGACTTAGTTTTTTATTCATTTCATCAATAATATCAACTTTGATTGGATATTTTGAGAATTTGATTTCACATACGTAAACAGTATCAAACCTAGTTTGGATGAGATAGTCAATTTGACAGCCTTCTTGAGAGCTTGTTTTTCTCTGAAAAAAAGGATTATCGTAAACGACTTCGTCGGGATTGATTTTTAAAAGATCTATAATTTTTGATCTATTGTTTAAGACAAGGTTTTCAAATTGTAACCCCATCATAGAATCCCATCCGGGTACCAATGTGAGAGATTTCTCAAAAAAACTATCTCTTTCTATTCTTTCTTTGAAGGGGGCAATGCTCTTTAGGTAAAACCTTAGATAATTATCGCTTATTCGATATCGACTGAATTTTGAAGGTTTTCCTGTTTTCAGGTGCCATGTATAATCTCGACGAATAAACCCTGATTTAATAAGGTCATCCAGATAGTCACTTATCGCACCACCCTTTTCAACATTTAATTTTTTATAGATCTCTTCTAGCTCATAAGTACCATCTGCTATCGCCTCTACGATTTTTTTATATAGATCTCCCCGTTTCTGAAAAATATCTGTAAAAATTTGATTAAATTCATTAAAGAGAAGGCCAGACTTATTGAAACAAAGGGCTTTTATATTTTCTTCTGCTGGTAAGGATGTTTGTATCTCTTCAAGATATTTGGGCACGCCTCCTGTTACAGATAAAACTTTAAGTTTCTCATAGGAAGAAACTCGATCGCCTTGTTGTACCCAAAATTTGTTGCAGTCAGATAAAGGTAGATCTTCCACCGTTAAATTAAGGGAAACTCTTCCCAAAAATCCTGTATGGCTTAAAATATTCTTATCAATCCATGTAGAAACAGATCCACACAAAACAAGAATAAGCTGGGGATTTTTTTTGAACTCAAGGTCCCAGGCGTTTTTAAGTTTGCCCAGAAAATGGGGATCTTTTGATCCCATCCAGGAAATCTCATCAAAAAGAATAAGAGTTTTGCCTTTCCGCGTATGGTTTGCCAAACGTAAGAAAAGATCATTCCAGTCGTCTTCTTTAAAAGGAGGCTCTCCAAGCTCCTTTCCTAGTTGCCATCCAAAATCTTGAAGCTGAGATTTAAGAGTTGTTTCTTCTGTAGGAGGAATTCCGGAAAAAGTATACATCTTCAAATTTTTTCCAAACTCTTGAATCAGTCTACTCTTACCAATACGTCGTCTTCCTTTAACAACGACAAGGCTTGCTGTATCCTTTTCTAAAAGCCTATTTAACTGGCTTAGTTCTTTTTTTCGGCCAATAAATTTTGACATTTCTATATACTACCTCACAAAAATACTATCACCAAAATGAGAAAACGTGATTTGGTGATACAAGAATGAGCTTACAGATTTATCACCAAATAATCAATTCTTAATTTGGTGATAAGTTTTTCATAAAAGGGTTTAACCATATGTGCTTGTTTACACTTCACAAAAATGGCCTTAATTATAAGGAGTAAAATAACGGTCTTTTTTTGACTGTTTTATCTAAGTGTGTACCCAAGGAGATTTTAATAGATTTTTTCGCTTTATTTATATAAAAGTTTACATATTTTGTAATTTAGTATATAAAATAAGAGTAACTTAGTTTAAGGAGTGACTGCCATGAAGGGGATGGAGCTAATAAAAAGGATAGGAGAAAAGGGACTGAGGGTTTTTTCTTCAGATGATATTGCAGTAATTGCTGGAGAGCTAAACATCAAAAAATCCTATTTACCTATACTACTTCATCATCTGTTAAAAAAGGGGTTTATCCGTCCTCTTTTTAGGGGTGTTTATGCTCTGCCTAATAGTCTTCTATCTGGTCCTCCTCTTCATGAGTATGAGATTATTTCTCATCTTTCTTCCCCCTCAGCTTTGTGTTGTTGGAGTGCAATGGCTTTTCATAAAATTACAGATCAAGTTATTAGAGAGTTCTATATTTTGTCTCCTATAAAAGGAAGATCAAAACATACCAGTAAATATAATTATACTGTTGAGGGAAAAAAGTTTTTTGTTATTAGAGTGAAGCCAAAGTATTTTTTTGGAATTGAGCAAGCTTTTATTAATGAATCTTCTTTTTATGTTACTGATCTAGAAAGAACTTTAATTGATGGACTCATGAAACCTCAGTATTGTGGAGGTTTTTTTGAGGTTTTGGAGGCTTTTTCTTTAGCTCAAGACCGGATCGATGTGCAGAAAATAGTAAGTTATGCAGCTTTATATGGAAAGTCTACTTGTAAGCGATTGGGATGGGTGTTTGAGGAGTTGGATATTTTTCCCGAAGAAAAAAATTATCTCAAATCTATTCCTTGTAGGTCTTTTTATAAATTGGATGTCAGTAAACCTCCTCATGGAAATGCTATAAGAGGATGGAATCTAAGGGGTAATTTTTAATGTCTCTACAAATCAGAAGCCTTTTAGAAAATTATTTTCAGCAAGAAGAGAGAAAGGTTGACTGGTCTCTTATTGAGCAAGATTATGCTCTTTCTTGGATGATTTATGGAATATCTCAGGTTCCCATACTAGCGGAACATTTGGTTTTCAAAGGAGGCACTTGTTTAAAGAAATGCTATTTTGGAGAGTATAGGTTTTCCCAAGATTTAGATTTTTCTGTGACAGCTGGATGTCCTCAAGGAGATGATTTAGAAAATCTTATCGAAGAAGCTACCTTAATAGCTGAGAAGAGAATGAGAGGTAATGGATCGAACGTAGAATTTACCAGTAAAAGATATATTGAAAAGAGGCCTCATCCCGATAATCAAGAAGCCTTTACTATCATGATTCAATATCCTTGGCAACGTAAGCCTTTGACGCGAATCATGGTGGAAGTAACATTATCAGAGGTGGTATATATTTCTCCACAAAGAAAGGCTCTCATCCATTCCTATGATGAAATATTAGAATGTGAGCTAAAAACATATTGTTTAGAAGAAATTATTGCAGAAAAAATATCTGCGCTTTTAAGTTTTAGTAAGAAATTGCATGAAAGAGGGTGGGGGAGGACACGAGCTCGAGATTACT
>CAYOCE010000062.1:0-6288 GCA_964402405.1 uncultured Hyphomicrobiales bacterium
GCTCGCTGCTCAGAATGACAGTGTAAGGGTGCTAAAGCTCACTTGCCTGGGATGATGGTGTTGGAGGCTACTACTCATTTAGCTGGAATGATGGGGATTTTTAATGCCCACGCTATTTTTATCCGGAATTCAGGTTAATCTTCTAGTAACCCTTGACACAGCCTAACTTAAATCCCTAATGTTGAAAGATATTTATAAACCCAAGGAGCATTCAAATGGATCCATTTATGACCAGCCTAACAGTCTTTATTCTCGCGATTTTTGTAGGGTATTATGTTGTATGGCACGTGACCCCAGCCTTGCACTCACCCCTGATGGCTGTTACCAACGCGATTTCCAGCGTCATCATTGTAGGGGCCCTATTGGCAGCTGGAGGGGATGCTCCGCTGATTTCCCAAATCATGGGATTTGTGGCGGTGGTCCTGGCGGCGGTTAATATTTTCGGGGGGTTCATGGTGACAAATCGCATGCTGGAAATGTTCAAGAAAAAAGAAAAACCCACCTCTAAAAAATAAGGAATCAATCATGAGCACTAATGTATCTGGATTTTTTTACCTAGTATCCTCCATCTTTTTCATCATGTCGCTGCGGGGATTGTCATCGCCAGTCACAGCCAGATCCGGAAATCTTTATGGTATTATTGGCATGAGTCTAGCCATCTTAACGACTTTGCTTTCCCCCAGTATTATTAGCCTTGAGGCTATTTTTGCAGGGCTCCTTATTGGAGGACTGATTGGGGGGGTGATTGCCCGAAGAATTCAGATGACGGCCTTGCCCCAATTGGTGGCAGCCTTCCACAGCCTGGTGGGGCTCGCAGCTGTATGTGTGGCGATTGCCGCCTTCTATGCTCCAGCGACTTTTGGAATCATAGCTGATCCCAAGATCCATATGGGGGCCTTGATTGAAATGAGCTTAGGGAACGCCATTGGGGCTATTACTTTTACAGGATCCTTGGTGGCTTTCTTGAAATTACAGGGGATTTTGGGCAGTAAGCCCTTGACGTTTAAGTTTCAGCATTTGTTGAATGCCTTAATTTTACTGGCCATCGTCCTCAGAATCTTTTCTCTTGTATACGCTACGGATAATGGAGACGCGTCCTTTTGGATGATTACGCTTCTGGCTTTGATCTTAGGGGGGCTCTTGATCCTCCCCATTGGGGGGGCGGATATGCCCGTGGTTGTCTCCATGCTGAATTCTTATTCGGGATGGGCGGCGGCTGGAATCGGGTTTACGCTACATAATGATCTGTTGATTATTACTGGGGCCTTGGTGGGATCCTCCGGGGCGATCCTCAGTTACATCATGTGCAAGGGTATGAATCGATCTATCCTCAATGTGATCTTAGGGGGATTTGGTGGGGACGCGGCAAGTGGTTCAAAAACAGGTGTTGCTGATGATCGCCCCGTGAAATCCGGTAGTGCCGAGGACGCCGCTTTCCTGATGCAAAATGCAGAATCCGTGATCATTGTTCCAGGTTATGGCATGGCAGTGGCCCAGGCCCAGCACGCCCTGAAGGAAATGGTGGAAGTATTGAAACGCGGCGGTGTAAAGGTGCGCTTTGCGATTCACCCGGTGGCAGGTCGTATGCCAGGTCATATGAATGTGCTGCTGGCGGAGGCTAATATCCCCTACGAGGATGTATTTGAACTAGAGGACATCAACAGAGATTTTGCCAGGACCGATGTGGCCTTTGTCATTGGGGCCAATGATGTGACGAATCCAGCTGCTAAAACCGATCCCACCAGTCCCATTTACGGTATGCCTATTCTAGATGTGGAAAATGCCAAAACGGTGCTGTTCGTCAAACGATCCATGGCCGCTGGGTATGCCGGTGTGGAAAACGAACTCTTCTTCCGGGATAACACCATGATGCTGTTCGGAGATGCTAAAAAGATGTGCGAGAACATCGTGAAGAATATGGAGTGATTAGATTTCACTTTCCCCTTGATTCATAGAAGTACATCATGTACTAATTACGAAAAATTAATACATTCTAACTGGTTTTTTAAAGGAAAGTGAGAACATGCTTCAGAAGACAACGAATTTTTTTGACCGGTTGTGTCAAAAATATACGCCGGATCCCTTTGTATTTGCCATTATTCTAACCTTTATTATCTTTATAAGTGGGGTTCTTTGGACACCCTCTTCTGTGAATCAAATGACCCAATATTGGGGAGACGGACTTTGGGCTCTGGTCCCCTTTACCATGCAGATGGCCATGATGTTAATCGGCGGATACATTATGGCGACCACACCTCCTATGAAAAAACTGATCGCGCTTTTGGCAAGACAGGTTAAAAACCCTTCTCAGGCAGTGTTGGTTACATCCTTGGCCACGAGCCTTGCCTGTTGGATCAATTGGGGATTTGGGTTGGTCATCGGGGGATTCTTGTGCCTCGAAATGATTAAGGCTGTCCCCAAGGCCAATTTTCGATTGCTGGTGGCCAGTGCCTACAGCGGATTTTTGGTTTGGCATGGGGGGATTTCCGGGTCCATTCCTCTGACCATTGCAACATCCGGGGCGGCTAATTTTACAGAAAAAGCAATTGGATCGTTGATCCCCATTAGTGACACTATTTTCGCCCCCTTCAATATCATGGCTGTTTTGGGGGTGGGGATTTGCGTTTCTCTCTTCAATTGGTATATGGCGAAGAATGATGACGTTCAAAAGGAAACCCATTTGAAAGATATCTCTCAGCCAGTTTCTGCTGATGATAAGGTTCTTTATCCTGCGCAAAAAATTGAACGAAGTCGTGTGTTTTCTCTAACGATTGCAGCGCTGGGGATGTCCTACCTTTTCGTAAAAATCTTTAGGGGAGAGTTTCGATTTGATTTAAACGGCGTTAACTTTATCTTTCTATTCACCGGCATTGCCCTCCATGGAAATTTGAAAAACTTTATTGCGGCCTTTAATCAGGGAACGTCTCGGGTAGGGCCTATCTTACTCCAATTCCCCTTTTACGCGGGTATGATGGGGATGATGAGCCACTCTGGCCTTGCGGAACTGATGTCCAATTTCTTTGTGCGCATTTCAACCGTTGAGACATTCCCTCTGTTGACCTTTTACAGTGCGGGGATTTTAAACTTGTTCATTCCTTCAGGGGGAGGGCAGTGGGCCGTTCAGGGGCCCATTGTGATCGCTGCTGCCAAGGATTTAGGGGTTGATATGGCCAAGGCTGCCATGGCTGTTGCCTGGGGAGACGCCTGGACCAACATGCTGCAACCCTTCTGGGCACTGCCTATTTTGGCGATTTCCGGCCTACGCCTGGGGGACATTATGGGATACTGTGTTAGCATCCTTGTCGTCTCGGGAATTGTTTTGTCCCTGGTGTTTATGTTTTGTTAGATTGTCATTCAATGTAATACATTGTATTGCATTGTAGCGCATTTTCTGATGCTATTAAAATTGAAGGAGAAAAATTATGACAAATATTAGTTTCCGAGTTCCAGATGATTTAAATCAACGTCTTGAATTATTGGCAAGTGAATTAGATCGCAAAAAGAGTTATTTAATTCGCAAGGCCATAGAGGAATTCATAGAAGAGCAAGAGGACTTGCAGATTGCAA
Organism: uncultured Hyphomicrobiales bacterium; assembly: GCA_964402405.1. Taxonomy (GTDB): domain Bacteria; phylum Pseudomonadota; class Alphaproteobacteria; order UBA7879; family UBA7879; genus CAYOCE01. The sequence continues at coordinate 3,568 of CAYOCE010000062.1, forward strand.
TGCAAAGGCTTTCAAAGAAAGAAAAGGAATATACGTTAGCAGAAATAGGACGCCGACACTTAAAATAGAGCGGGTATTAGGGGTTATACCAGTCGAACCACCCCCGCCCGAAAACGGGGCTCATACAGCGCTAACGCGGGTAAGGCCTTGAATATTACTTACTCTCTTGGACCCCGTTTTTCAACGGGGTGGGCCGAGAGGGGGGAAAAATATCTTGTGTTTGTTATATCATTTTACTACTATTATGAACCACCCCGACGAAAGTCGGGGTCCAAGAGAGTGGATACCATTCAAGGCCTTGCCCGCGTTAGCGTTCCATGGACCTCGGCTTCCGCCGGGGTGGTTTGAAAAGGTATATAAAGTGATTTAAAAACTTTTCATGAGGTGCCCCTGGCCATTCTTAAAAACCCTCTTGACGGAAGGTGGTTTTGCCGTCATTTTAAAGCATACTTTTACGGGTGTTGGGCCTGTAGTTCAGTTGGTTAGAACGCACCGCTCATAACGGTGTTGTCGCTGGTTCGAGTCCGGCCGGGCCCACCAATATTTTGGAAAAGGTTGCAAGGTGATTGCACCCATTTGGGACCACCCCGACGAAAGTCGGGGTCCAAGAGAGTGAGTAGTATCAAGGCCTTGCCCGCGTTAGCGCTGCATGGATCCCGACTTTCGTCGGGATGGTTTATTGTGGGGCCTCACCTCTGTGTGAAGGCATCCAAAATTAACTCATTTTTGACTTGTAAAATAACGAAGGCATCGCTATGATGCCCTTCATACTCACAGTATTTCAAGATGTGGGAAGTTAAATGAAGGACCGAGGAGGGATAATGTATTCTTCATACATGCCCGACGAAGGTACCTGAAATTTAATGATCCACAGTTTGAAAGACGAAGAGTATATGAAAGCGGGCGTAGCTCAGGGGTAGAGCATAACCTTGCCAAGGTTAGGGTCGAGGGTTCGAATCCCTTCGCCCGCTCCAGTTTCTTCTGGAGGCTTTCAGTTGATTTCCATTTCTCTTACAAAATTTCCATAAAAAACCTGATTCAGTGAACCGGGGTGTAATACCAAATCCATAAAACAAAGTTTTTTATTAAGTCGATGCCCATGCACCTTTGTGGAGGTAAATTATTTATGTGTTCCATGGCATTCGCTGAGATTGCCTTAGGGGAGGGGGATCCACCTACCTTCGCCAAGGCTTCGGTAGGCAAGAGAGGCTCGTCCCCCGAAGCTTCAGCGTAGGGGGATCCACAAAAATTATCCCGCCTGATTTTTCCTCCTGAAGAGATTTCTCAGGGGGAGTCCCATACTGAAACATATCCTGTGTCCAAAGGGCTCCTTGGAATTCATCATTAATTTCCCCATGAATTTCTTGTCGACCTAAGGAGGATCCCTCATAAGATTCCATAATATGATTTAAAAAGGCCTCAGGGAGGTTGTCTTTATTATCATACGTACTTCCTCGCGTTATGTAACAAGTGGGATCTTTCATCAACGTTTGTAGCAAAGGGATGGGCCGAGGAGTTGTTGTAACAATGACCCGTGGATTTGTTCCCAATCGCAGGCTAAACATCAACTGATCCCAAGTTTCCTGGGCATTGTAAAATTTAGCAAGTTCATCAACCCATGCTGCATCAAACTGAGGTCCCCGTAGCTGATCATAGCTTACGGAACTAAAAACTTGAGCTATAGCTCCACATGGCCATTCAAGGGTTTTGCGGGAGGACCTATAAATAGGACAGTCTTCCTTTGGATACAAACTCAACAGGCCGCTGGTGCCGTGGATCATCACATCCTCCACATCCCGCTCTGTGTCGCCAATGAGGGCAATGTGCGTGGCTTTCTTTTGTTGAACCCAAGACTTAATTGTTTCTGCTCCTGTACGGGTTTTCCCAAACCCTCGTCCTGCCAGAATTAGCCATATTCGCCAGCCTTCATCAGGCTCTAATTGATTTTGCCGTGCTATTTCTTTCCAATCGTACAGATGATTTTGATTCTGCATTTTAGTATCCTTTTTGTTACCTGTTTAATTTGGAATGATTAGACAGAAACCACCCTGACTTTCTTTCCACAACACCTATGAACAATCTCTTTCAAAGTATCTGAAAATCTCTGGTTAATTTGATCTACCATAAATTGATTGGGGGCTTGGAGAGTCAGACAATTCTTGTCACTTTTCCCCTCTTGAACATTTGTAAACCAAGCGATATAGGTAGCAACGCCGAGGTTACCCACGAGAGATTTCTGAACCTTTTTAAAGGGCGCTGAGGTGTGGGGATTGTCTTGGATGGCCAACAACCAGCTGGCCAGCTTATCCTCTCCCGTGATTTTTTGAGAAGATGACTCCGGAAGGCGATCCCCAATGCCATAGGCTCCTTCCTTTATTTTCTGAATGTTTGCTGGATCAAGGGCCCAATCCAAGGTGACTTTCCAGGTGGATCCTTTTTCTCCCATTAAAAACTTACTGGTGACGATTTTTTGGCAATAGGCCCCCCACTCATTCAAACTATCCTGAAACTGATTCTTCAGAACCGCGTTCATTTTCTGCGAGCGCTCCTTGGTCATGGAAACAGGGGTGTTTCCTACTACGAGATTATCATTCCAAAGCAAAAGCATTTTATTCTCTCTCCCTAGGGAAACTGTTTCATTGCCGCCCTCCAACATTTTATTTTTCATTTCTATGGAGATCATCTCTTTCTCTTTGGCCTCTAATGAGAGAGAGTCTAATG
>CAYOCE010000063.1:0-6272 GCA_964402405.1 uncultured Hyphomicrobiales bacterium
TTTTCTTCATTTTCTTATCTCCTTACATTTTAAACATTAAACTTGCTGCAAATTGGTAATCAATCAGGGAGTACATAAACTCTGGTTGATTACCTTATTCGCAACCCTTAGGTCCACGTTATGGAAAAAAGATGTGGAAAAATACTTCCAAAAATTCCTAGGTTTTTATGAAAAAACGCATTTCCTAGTAATTTTCCCTAGGTTTTGGATATAAATAATTTGATTGGGAAATGGTTTTCAGGTAATTATTTATAACAAAATATTTGTTTTTGGGGATTAGAGGTATGAAAAACAAGAAAACTGACTTCTTTGAGGATATCTATTTATCTCAATTGAAGGATGTTGGAGGAGTTAAATTTACCCCAAGGCAAATACAAATCATTTCTTTTGTTCTTGCCGGGAAACCCACAAAAACTATGGCTCAGCTTCTTTCTATCAGCCCTAAGTCTGTGGATTTTCATTTGGATCAAGTGATGAAGAAAATAGGATGTCACAGCAGATCCCAGATTAGTTCCTTTGTGGAAAAATCAAATAGACTTTCTTTGTTCCAAGAATACTACTTGAATTGGATTCAAAAAGAAAAAATCGAAGAGATTCTTAGTAATATAAAGGAATTTGGCACAAAGGATTTTTTGAACTGTGTGATTTCCTATGAATCTGTTATCAAATTTCCTGAAGGATTTTTGGATTTTCTAGTTCATCATTTAGAATTAACAGGCCTTAGGGTGTCTATAATTAAAAGGAAAAAGAATAAAAAAATAATAAACAATGAATCCCCTAACCAAAAAACTTTTACCCTCTATCTGATTTCTTCCCCAATATCTCCCCTTCCAAAAATAGAAACGGACGATGCTTTGGGGGTAATTATGGGGGAATGTAGTGTAGGAGTCCCCCACTTTATTTGCTATACCAAGGAAAAAAATTATTACTCCTTTTTGATAAAAATCTTAAAAAATATTTTTCCCGGCTATCCTCTTAAAAAGTATTTTGAGGAACACCTTTATGAAAACACCAACAATCAAAATAGTATTCCTATGGATGCCCAAAAAGTAGCTTCTAAAGGGACGAAAAAATTCCTTTATCCCGGAAAAACCATAAAAGCTTCCAAAAGAATTATTATAGGATTTTTGGGTATCATTTCTTTAATTATAGCTTTCTTCAGTGCAAATGCGATCTTTAATCACTCCAACTCTCCTTCCATCAGATCAGACTTAATTATTCCTGTTGATGGTGTTTTGTTGGAAAGACCCTTTATTCTGGATCAAATCAAACGAAAACTAAAATCAAACTACATGCAATCCATTCCCATAGTCGCCCTTGTAGGAGTTGGAGGAGTGGGAAAAACAACCCTAGCAAGACAATATGGCCGACTTTATAATGCTGGCCTTGTGTGGGAAATTAATGCAGAAACTCAAGACTCTTTAATTAACTCGTTTAAACAATTGGCGAATGAGCTGGCTACAACGAAAGAATTAAGAGAAGAGCTCAATGTTATCAGCAAGTCACAAAACATAGAAGAAAAACAAGAACGAATTCTTTTCTTCGTTAAAAATAGACTCAAATTCTTTAAAAAATGGCTGCTGATCTATGATAATGTGGAAAACTTTCCTGAGATTAAACATTACTTACCTCAAGACCCGAAAGCTTGGGGCAATGGGCAAATTATTATCACAACACGAGATATGAATATTAAAAATACAATCTTCATAGAGCCTACAGGTATCATCGAACTGGATGAAATTTCAAAAGAAGAAGCCTTTAACCTTTTCACAAAAATTCTCTATGGGGACAATTTTCAATCAGAAACAAAAGAAGAAAAAGACAAAGTTCTAGATCTAATCACTCATCTTCCATCATTCCCCTTAGATATATCTGTTGCGGCCTACTACATAAAGAGTCAAAACATTTCTTATGAAGAGTATTTCAATAAATTTATTAAAAATAATAATGTAATTCAAAACTCTGAGGGCCCCCCTCTAAAAGGCCTGATGGATTATAACAAAACACGTTATGACATCATAAGCAGTTCGCTAAAAAATCTCATTGATACAAATCCTCATTTTAAAGAGCTTCTATTTTTTATCGCCCTATTGGATTCCCAAAACATTCCCAAGGAACTTTTAACTTTTGATAAAAAAGAAGATATCGTGAATCAGTTTATGACTGAATTAAAGAAAAATGGCTTCATTACAGAAAATCCCCTTGTGGCATTAAAAAATCAATCCTACACTTTTTCCATTCACCGCAGCGTCCAAGCAGCTATCTTAGATTTTCTCAATAAAAATATCACAAAAGAAGAAAAGAAAGAGTTTTTAGAAAAAATTACCGAAGCAGTAAAACAATTTAACGATCTCTATACCAGTGGATTAAATAGAAACTGTGCTAAAATTACCCCCTTACTAATTCATTCAATGGTCATGATTAATAACCTCCCCTCCTGCAAAATAGATACACAGAAAAATATAAGTGATCTATTGTTAATTATTGGATATGTCCACCGTGCCTGTACAATGAATTTTAAAGAAGCAGCAAAATTTTTTAGTCTAGGAATAGAAAAAGGTAGAAATGTCCTTCCTAAAAAAGTTCTAGCCGAAAAATTGAAAGAATTGGGTTTTATATATAGACTTCTTCTTGATGCTAAAAAATCTAGAGAATCTTGTTTACAAAGTATAAACTATGCTAAAAAAATCCCCTATTCAGATTTTCTAATCGCAGAAAACTACTCAACTATTGCCATGGGGTTTAATATTGAACAAGATTGGGATAAAGCAAATTTTTATTATGATAAGGCTTTAGAAAAGATTGATAAAATTTCTAAAAAAAGTCGAAAGCATAGAGAACTAAAATCAAGAATTTACGGGGCTCTTTCTTGGGAATATAGGAATCACTTCATCCACAAAAATAATAAAGCTTTAGAATACTCATTTAAAGCTTTAGAAAGCTTAGATGAAAATATTCTTTTGCACAAAACAAAAACACTGCCTTCTAGAGAAGTTCTATTTGAAAGTGGTCTTTTTAATAATGGACCTTGGCATAGGCTACGTCTTATGCGTGCTTATATTGCACTTGGAAACTATGATCCTGCAAAAGAACAAGAAGCAGAGATAGAATATATTCTAAAAAATAACCTTTACTGTTTACCAGACGATCCTTATTTGAGAGCATGCCTTGATGCAGATTTAAGCGAACTTTACCTGCGCACTGGAAATCTAAAAAAAGCCCAAGCGAAAATAGAGAATGCTCTGAGGATTTTCAAAAATATAATGGAAGAAGATTTACCTTTAAACCTAAGGGGCATATCGGATATCGAGATCCTTATTAGGTTAAACAAACTACATGATGCATACACAGCATGTGAGGATATTTTCAAAATGAAAAACATAGCAAAAGATAATTATTCTAAATCTCTTTATGCGATTGTTCTTTATGACGCAGCCATCATCAAATATAAACAACACGATCTTCAAAAATCTGCAGAACATTTTTCTGAGTTTTTCAAACAAATGAAAGATTTTTGCAAGGGGTTCTTAGAACTTAACGAATATAAAGAACTAGAATCCAAAGGAGTTTTTGCCCCTGTTGATCTAAGTAAACCTCCATCCAAAAAGGACATCAAAGAATACCTCAACCGCAGCATCAAAATCTTTTCGGTCATCTACGGCCCCAATCATTCCTTTGTAAAAGACTATGTGATGAAGAACTAAAATCATAGTTTGTTAATGTATTTATTTATCTAAATTATATCACATCTACTTCCGAGACCCCTCTACGAAACAATCATGTATTTTTTGTTGGGGTCTTTGTTAGATCTCGCCAGCTCTTGTACCCTCCCTTTTTCAATAAGGGATACCAACCGAGGACGTGTACTTCTCTCAGAAAGCTGAATGTGTTGAGCAATGGTTTTCGTTGATAGAGGACCTCTTTCAGTTAATATCTCTAAAATTTTCTGATCTATTTCATCCATATATACAGCTTTAATTTTTATACGATATAAAGTCACTCGAAACCGATTGGCAATTTCTTCAAACGCGGGTTCCTTTAATCCTGCCTCTAGACAGGCAGTGATAATACGACCAATACCACTTCCCCATTGCTCTGTCTGTTTAAGCTCTCTGAAGATCCTTGCAATAACTCTATTACGGATCTTTGAGTAGCCTGCTTTAATATCTTCAATGGTAAGTCCTTGGGGAATCAGTCCTGGGTTTTCTATCTCTACGCGATCATCAAAAATCGCTATACGAATGGGAGCTCCATGTAAACTATAGTCTGTATGGATAACCGCATTTAAAATAGCTTCTCGTAAAGCCACCTGAGGTATTTCCCACAGTTCTTGATGAGTTTGTTTTTCTATTCTAAGCCCCACACTAATATGACGTCTTATAAAATTAAATGCCTGATTAATAGACTCATCAAAGTGAGCTTTTATATCCATTGAATCTAAGATGGTATTCTTATTAATTCCCTGAAAACATCCCGCTTGAATCCAAGCATCTGGAAAATATTTCTCCTTATTTTTTCCAAAGAATAGAACCCCTCCAATACTAGGGATATCTTTAGCATTTTCTTTTATCATAATACCCAAGGAATAAAGGTCATTTTTATGAATAGGTTTTATAGTTTTAAAAGCTATATTTATAGCTTTATTATCAAGCTCATCCATAGTGGCTGAGTTACAAGCTTCTTCATCATAGGAGTGCACATGAAGAGACCTACGGATGCTTTCGATCATTTGATCGTCTGCCAAACGATTGGTAGACCCTACCCGCACATAAGTAGATTTTTGAATACCTTTAGCTGTAATATAATGGGGACGAGAAGGACTTAAAGGAACCTCTATAATCAAAATATGGGTATCGCGCCAAGGAAGTATCTCGATAGTAGGCAGCAAAAATGGCTTAATGGCATCAGAGATGATGGATGATAACCGTTCTTCCTCATCATGTGGATTTTTAATTCCTACTACCCTTTTTGTTCTATCTTCAATGCCAAGGACAATTTTTCCCCCAGATGTGTTGGCAAAAGCAATAACAGAAGCTATAAGATTCTCTTTAGAGTTTCCATTTTCCTTAAACTCTAAAGTCTTGCTTTCATGCTGTGTGATAATGTGTTCCATATTCATACTCGGAAATATACTACGAAGATAACTGGATGTCAAATGCTTCTGAGTAAAAAAGGAAGAGATTGTTTCTCCCTTGTATTTTATAATCACACCTTAAGAATCAATCTCAATCCCAAAGATATCTTTAAGATCCCCCATCAGTTTACTATCCTCCAAAGAATCGTCTGTTTTCAGATTCATCCCTTCTTTCGAGATTAGATCTTCATGGTTGACCCCTCGCAATAGAAAAAGATCTTCTGGATTATAGTCAAGACGGGTCCCAACCCCATAAAGCACAGCTGCCACATGCTTGCACATGTCTGCATAATCATAGCAGTCACACTTAAAATGAATTCCTTCTGGATCTGGAAATAGACCATATTCTTCTTTGATCATGATTTCCATAATCCCCTTCGAAACCTTTCCCTGAAGAAGTTCAATGAAAGAGTCTATTTTTCCCTTGGATTCGTTTAGAAGTTTTTTCCATTTTGTTGGGGTAGTTCGTCTATTTTAACTTCAACCTCATAAATCTCCGATCCACTCACAAGAGCCCTTATAATTCCTTTGGATATTTTGAGATCAATAACGGATCCATTACGAACGTACGTTCGGCCCCTGGGGAGTCTGCTGTCTAAATCCGCATATTTTTCGAGATTAGCGCACCACGCCTTCCCCCAAAAAGTTTTAGCAATGGTCCTTCCTTCGATATTAATAGGTACAATCACCTGTCCTTTTTTCTGAAGCTTTTTCACAAGCTTTTGTGCTTTCTCTTTTCTTTGGGTATAACTGCATAAGAGGCCAAAAAGTATAATAGGTCACCCTGAACCCCAGTATTTACGCCAAAATTATACTTCAGTTACAGTTATAGGGTATAGTAAGTCATAATGATCTGTTCCATTGTATAGGATATGACGACATGGTTTACCATCAAGAGCATTTGCATCTGGCGTAGAACTATCAAGGCGGAGGGGTTGGTTATTAATTTTGCTATATAACTTAGACTTGAATTCTAATCTTGGCCCTAAAAACATTAGGGCAGAAGGATCTAGCCAATTTTTATCAGTTATATAAAAATCTTCTAAAATTTCTTGTTTTCTTTCTTTGTTTGCTGATTCAAATTCTAATCGATATTTTATATATTTAATCATATACTCAATATATTTGGTTTTATCAT
>CAYOCE010000064.1:0-5874 GCA_964402405.1 uncultured Hyphomicrobiales bacterium
CCAAAATGGCACTTTCTCGCGCGCGCGTCTATGAGAGAGAATCTATGGTAATCTCTGTAGTAGTCTCTGTTCTTTATATGTTGATGCCATTCTGACCAGGTTATGTGGTCATGTTTACCACATCATCATATGGTCGATTTGACCAGGTTATGTGGTTATGCTGACCAGGGGGATCATTCATGTGGTCATTTTGAGCAGATGCATTTGCCCAAACAAGCTTTGTGTCCATGTGGCGCTACGCGCCCCACCCTCGAAAACATTGTAAATACAGGGATTGTGAAAAGGTGATGCCATGTGGCACTACGCGCCCCACCCCGGAAAGGATTGTAAATACAGGGATTGTGAAAAAATGATGCCATGTGGCGCTACGCGCTACACCCCGTTCATAATCATTGAAAGTCTATGGATTTGAAGATAGTGATGCCGCGTAACGTTACAGGGGGGCAGATAATCCATTGAAAATAAAGGCTTTTTAGATTTTAGAACTAAAAAGAGCGTTTTTCATGAGGTAACCATGGATCAAGAACCTAAAGATATTGTCGCATATACCCTTCGTCTTTCAAACTGTGGATCGCAAAATTTACTGATTCACAAATGTTAATGCGTGAATCATTGCCTTCGGCCCGGGTACCATCGTCGGGCATGTATGAAGAATATATTATCCCTCGAGGGATCCCAATTTCGCTTCCCACAATTACTGATCCACGCATTTCATTTGTGGATCATTGCCTAAAGGCTCGAAATACTGTGGGTATATTACTAAAAATTTAATAATTGCAAGGCAAATATTTTTAAAAATCCACCCCTAAATCATTGCAAAATATTCATTAATTATTTACTATAAATATAACGGGGAAAATAATAAAAATCATGTATTACATCGGTCTTAAAATGTTGATAGGGGATCGGGCCAAATTTTTTAGTTTGGTTAGCGGGATTGCTTTTGCGTCTCTGATCATGAATCAACAGCCGGCCATTTTTTGGGGGCTGATGAAGCGTAGTTATAGTTTTATCAGTGATACCAACTATCCAGATTTGTGGGTGATGGATCCCGCTATTCAAGATATTAACGACATAAAACCCTTGTCTGATAACGATCTTTACCGAGTGAGAGGCGTTCCCGGCGTTGCGTGGGCCGTGCCCATCTATAAAGGCGTTTTTCAAATTAGAAAAAATGATGGAGATTTTGAAAATGCTATTATTATTGGCATTGATGATGGCTCTTTGATCGGGGGGCCTCCAGAAATGCTCGAGGGAAAATTAGCAGATGTTCGGAAAAACGATGCCGTTATTATTGATAAATATTCTGCCTATACTAACTTTGCAACGACGATGGCAGATGGAAGAGTCATTCCTGCCAAAATAGGGGATGTATTTGAAATTAATGATAAGCGAGCCCAGATCGTAGGAATAACAGATGTTACACGGACGTTCTTTACACAGGCTGTTATCTATACGACATACAGCAAAGCCCTTAATTTTTTTCCTGCCCAACGCAAGATGTTATCTTTTGTCCTGGTGGGACTCCAGCCATCCCATGATCCCCAAGTTGTTAAAGAAAATATTAATAGGACCACGGGGCTGGCAAGCTACACTTCTCTGGAGCTTAAAAACCGAACTTTTGATTTCTATATGGGCACCGGTATTCCTATCAATTTTGGAATCACCGTTATTCTTGGATTTATTATAGGGGCGGCCATTGCAGGTCAAACTTTTTACAACTTTACTCTTGAGAATTTAAAACAGTTTGCGGGCTTGAAGGCTATGGGGACATCTAACACAACTTTATTAAAAATGATGCTGTTTCAAGCCTTAATTGTGGGCATCCTAGGGTATTCTATGGGGATTGGACTAACAGCTATTTTTGGTTATGCCACCGAAGGATCAAAATTAGCCTTTAGCTTTGAATGGTTTATTCTGGGATTTAGTGCCATTGGGGTGGCGTTAATTATTGCTATTGCAAGCCTGGTTAGTATTGCCAAGGTTTTCAAGGTCCATGCGGGGGAGGTCTTTAAATGAAAAATCTCGCCATTCAATGCCAAAATCTTACGAAGCATTATGGGGCTGGGGAGAGTAAAGTTCTCGCCCTTAATAAAGTTAATCTATCCATCAATCAGGGAAGTTTATTTTTGTTGGTGGGGCCTTCGGGATGTGGAAAAACTACTTTGATTTCAACACTTTCCGGGATTCTCCCTTTTGATAAAGGCCAATGTCAGGTGCTGGGTCATTCTTTAGAAACCATGACCCAAAATGAAATGGTTGCTTTTAGGCGGCAGCATATAGGATTTGTTTTTCAGGCGTATAATTTGTTGCCGACTTTAACGGCGGCAGAAAATGCCTCTATTCCTTTGATTGTGAACGGGATGCTTCGGTTCAAGGCTGTTAAAAAAGCCGAGGAAATGCTGGAACAAGTGGGTCTTAGCCATCGTATTAAATCCTACCCCCGCGAGCTTTCAGGGGGGCAACAACAACGGGTGGCTATTGCTCGGGCTTTGGTTCATTCTCCTGAAATGATTGTCTGTGACGAGCCAACATCAGCCCTGGATCATAAAACAGGCAAGCACGTCATGGAAATTTTAAAACGCATGTGCAGTGATCATAAGCGCACAATGATCATTGTAACTCATGATAGTCGAATTTTTGATTATGCAGATTGGATTGCAACCATGGATGATGGTAAAATTATAAAAGAAGGAAGATGTTGGAATGATTTGGGACACGATTAATTTTAAAAAAATTTCTCCTTTGCTTAGGCATGCAAAAAACTATCTATTGCCCTTTTTTGCCTTTATTGGTGTTTTTGTAACTATTAAATATATTTCAACTCATAATAAGGAGCGTCCTATTGTGGAGCCCCTTCAAAGTCCCATGGTTGCCCCTTTTTCTGACTATATTGCCGCAGCAGGAATGGTGGAGCCCAATACAGAGGTAATCAATCTATCCCCCCATATTGCAGGTATTGTTTCTGCTATTCATGTAAAGGAAGAAGATTTAGCGGAAGAAGGGCAGCTACTACTAACGTTGGATAATCGCCAAGTATTAGCGGATAAGAAAATTGCTGAAGCCGATATTTTAAAAGCCCAAGCTGATTTGATTCAAGATCACGCAGCCCTGAAAGATGCCCAACAAAAATTAGAACGCTTGAAATCCATAGAAGACCAACGGGCCATTGCCTTGCAAGATTTGGAAAGTGCAACACTGAATGTCCAGCAAGCTGAAGCCAAGGTTCTCTCTTCGGAAAAACTATTAGAGGCACGCCAAGCCCATCTGGAATCTATTGAAACGACCCTCGCCTTGCATGAGGTGCGTGCCCCTATGGATGGTCATATTCTAGAAATAAATGTACGGGAAGGGGAACATGCTAACGTGGCAAGTAGTGCTCAGAGTCCTGCTATAAAATTTGGTCATATAGACCCCCTTCATGTGCGGGTAGATATTGATGAGCGAGATGTTTGGAGATTTAAAAGAAGTACGCAGGCTGTGGGAAATTTGCAGGGAAATCCAGAAATGAAGACGACCCTTAGTTTTGTCAGAATGCGTCCTTATGTTATTCCTAAGAAAAATCTAACCAACGATACAACGGAACGCGTAGATACACGGGTCATGCAAGCGATCTATTCCTTGGGGCCAGAAAAAATTCCTGTTCAACCAGGGCAGTTAATGGATGTGTACATTAAATCACTCCCTATTCGACAAAAGGCACCAGATGCGAAGGAGCAGGGGTAAGAAGATGGCGAATATAATAAACCACCCCCACGTAGGTGGGGGCCCACAGCACCCTCTGGATGGTGCCTCAAAAGTGCTACCGCACTATGGATCCCCCTACGCTGAAGCTTCGGGGGACGAGCCTCTCTTGCCCACCATAGCTTTAGCGAAGGTGGGTGGATCCCCGCCTTCGCGGGGATGGTTGGAAAGAGCGCAAAGCTGGTCCTTAGTGAGAAAATGGAGTCTGCTCCTCCTCCTCACTGGATGCACCGTGGGGCCAGACTATACGCCCCCTGAAATAAAGGCCCCGAAGGCCTGGCAGGAGTATGATCAACTGTCAGAAAATCAGTCACTTCCTACCTGGGATCAGGCTTTTGATGATCCTATCTTAACAAAGCTGATTAACGACTTATTGAATCAAAATTTTGATATTAAAATTTCTCTCGCCGCCCTTGAAAAAGTACGGTCTACGCAAAAAGCAGCCTTTGCCAATTTATTCCCCATGATCTCAGGAAAGGCCGAGACCCTACGGTCAAAAAATAAAGACTCTGTTCCTATAGCGGCCCCCTTAAAGCCATTTAGTATTTATGATGCGGGGTTTGATGCCTCGTGGGAGATTGACCTTTTTGGCGGAAAACGGCGATCTCTGGAGGCTGCAACAGCCGAGGTAGAGGCCAATGAAGCGGCTCATGATCAACTCCAGATTTCTATAGTAGCCGAGTTGTGTCGCCTTTACATTATGTTGCGAACGCAGCAAGAGATTTTGAGAATTAACCAAGAAATTTTGACGGAGCGTTCCCTGGCTCGGGATTTAACCCTAAGCAAATATCAGGCTGGGCTGATTAATCACAGTAGTATTATGAACCTGCAACTTCAAGTGAGTGAGGTTGAATCTAGAACTCATGAGACTCAAGGGCTCATTAAAAACACGCTTTATTTAATTCACAAAATTATGGGAATGGATCCGGGGAAGTTGGATTTTCTGTTGGCTTCAACTCCTTTGCCCAAGCCAAGAATGCAGGTGTTGGTCGAAGCTCCAGCTAAAATCTTGGCCAATCGTCCTGATATTAAATCTGCTGAACGTAATCTGGCCGCTGCAACCGCACGACAGGGGGTTGCCTTCGCTGATTTTCTGCCGAAAATTAATCTGTTAGGATTCTTTGGATTACAAAGCCCGGAAACCAATACGTTATTTAATTCCAAGAGTAAATCCTGGTCCCTGGGAAGCAATCTTACGTTGCCCATTCTAGATTTTGGAAGGCTTGCCAGCAATATGGATATGGCAGATGCCATGCATGAGGTTTCTTTCCTAACCTATCAACAAACTATTTTAAATGCTTTGAATGATGTGGAGGGGGCCCTTGCCACCTATTTTGAATCCTTAAAATCCGTAAAAAATATAGAAGATGCTGTGGATAGTGCAAAGGACACATTATCCTTGTCCCAAAGCGTGTACGAAAAAGGCATTAAATCTAGGTTAGATTTGCTCATGGATATGGAAAAACTCTATAACATGCAGCAACAACATACCCAGTTCCTGAGTCAATCCTTAATAAATCTAATTACCCTTTATAAAACATTGGGGGTGGCTCCTGCTGCCAAAAAAGAATCCATCGCAAAGTCTTAGGTATTTTTAAAACCCCCCTTGTTAATAAAATAATTTTATTGTAGTTTAATGGGTATGCTGTAATTGCATATAGTTAAATTTGGGAAATATAAAATGGGTAAGAGAATTATAGAACACAAAATTATAGAACAGAAAATGGATTGGACGCTTGTTCTTGCAATCATAGCAACTACAACAGCACCAGTGGTTGGTCTATGGCATGTGGTTTCTAATGATATGAATGTGTCGCGGGAAGACATGCGGGAGCGAGCAAATAAATATGATGCAGAGTTAATGGAATCTCGTAAGCTTTGGGCAAGTACGATGCAGGAAATTAAAGCTCTGGAAAAGGAAAGACATGCCTTAGAGCAAGAAAGAATAAAAATACAGAAAAAATGCCAAGGACAGAACTAAAAATGTCTAGGAAGAAATAAAAGTGACCAATTACCCACTCAGGGTATTCCTTAAATTAAAAAAAGGATTGGACCTATATTGGCCCAATCCCTTGTTTCCTTAGTTCTATTCGTCTTTCCCTTTACAGAGAAAGAAGTAACGCTTTCTTA
>CAYOCE010000065.1:0-5664 GCA_964402405.1 uncultured Hyphomicrobiales bacterium
GACTTTAACGTCTTAAGGGGTTTTTTGTTATCTAGATTCTTCTCTGGGTGTAGCGAGATCGCGCCACATGGCATCATTTTTTCATAATCTCTGTATTTACAATACTTCCCAGGCTGTAGCGCGTAGCGCCACGCGGATACATTATGCAAAAATAGCCTAAAGAGACAAAAATAGTGGTAGGGTTCCTTAGCTTTCTTGTATACTTCTACTATGATAGAAAAATCACCCCTTTCAGAGCAACGCCTTATTGATTGCCTAAAGATCAATTACGACATTGACGTTGCGACCCTTACATTCCTCCCTTTGGGAGCAGATATGCAGGCGTCTGTCTATAAAGCTCAGACGCATAATCAGTCATCGTATTTCGTAAAGTTAAAACAAAGCCATTCCCATGATACCAGCCCTATTATCATTGAGTTGTTACGGAATGCTGGAATTCAACAAATTATTCCTATCGTTAAAACAATCCATGGTCAAGAAACTCAGCATGTTGATGACTTTACCTTGACTGTGTCGCCTTTCGTCCAGGGTCAGGACGGGTTTAGCCGTGATCTCACGAATGATCAATGGTATACGCTCGGCAAAGCGATGCGGCAAATTCATGGAATTGATGTACCAGCCGCAATCCAAGCCAAGATCCGGCGGGAATCTTATTCACCCAAATGGCGCGAGGCCGTGCGGTCACTCTATCCGCTTATGGAGTCTGAACCGAGGGGGGATAGGGTTGCCGTTAACCTCCTGACATTTATGAAGAAGAATATCACTGCTATTCATCGACTAGTAGATCGAGCTGAACAGTTGGCCCAAAGGGTCCAAGACCAATCCCCTCCATTCGTGTTGTGTCATTCTGATCTTCATGGGGGTAATGTAGTAATACCATTTCTCGAAAATAAGCACCCGTCTGACCTGCGGTCTTTTGGTGATTTTGATAAGTCTTTTTCGCCGAAATATCCAGATATTCCTGGCTTAAAGACATTATCAAACTCCCTCAAAATTCCTTGGCCATTCGAGCACTTATTTTCGAGAAATGGTATAATAGATGAAAATGACGCCCTCTATATAGTGGATTGGGACGACCCTATCATGGCGCCTAAGGAGCGAGACCTCATGTTTATCGGGGGAGGTGTTGCTAATGTTTGGAATAAGCCCCACGAGAAAGAGTTGTTCTATAAGGGTTATGGAAAGCCCGAAATTAACACGCCCCTCTTGGCATACTACCGGCATGAACGAATCGTAGAAGACATAGCGATCTACGGTCAGCAGTTGCTCCTGACCACGGCGGGAGGCTCGAATCGGATTAATTGGTATAAAGACTTCATCGCCCAGTTTGACCCTCAAGGCGTGGTAGAAATAGCCTTTAAAACAGATGAGGAACTTACCATAATGAGGGGGTGGGGCGTGTAGCGCTACACGGCAAAAGAATTTGTAAACTCTTTATTTACAATGGTTATAAAGCAAGTGCACCCCTGTAACATTACACGTATATATTATGAAAAGGCGAAGACCGGGAAGCCCACAGCACTCTCTGAGGAATGCTTTAGAAGTGCTACCGCACTATGGGCCCCCGCCTCCGCGGGGGTGGTTTTTTAAGGGGGATCGTTTGTATTTTTCTAGACCCCTCTTCGTCACCTTCTCGAACCATCCCCGCGGAGGCGGGGATCCACGTGCGGTAGCACTTTCAAGGAATCACCCAGAGGATGCTATGGATTCCCACCTCCGTGGGAATGGTTCGCGTGTGGTGTAAATAGGATGGTGTAGCGCGTAGCGCCACACGGCAACACTTTTATACAATCCTTGAATTTACAACACTTTTGGAGGTGTAGCACGTAGCGCCACACGGCATCAAAACTTCTAAATCCTTTATTCATAAGGCCTTAAGTGCACCCGCGTAACGTTACGCGTAGATTATTATGTCTTTAAATCTAGAATCTAAAGTTTTTCATGCGTAGGCCCTGGGGTGTTCCCGCAGACTGATTGATTTCCTTCTTTTTATACGCTAAGTTCTTTTCTAATTTCTTTGTATTTCATCTTCCATAAAGAAAGCCAAAAACCCATGAACTCAACCACCTACTATGATAAAAATGCGGAATTTTTTCACAGGCGTACATTGAACAAAGATATGTCGCGGGATTATCAGACATTTCTTTCGTACCTCCCTGAAGCTGCCAGAATGCTGGATGCTGGATGCTGGATGCGGGGGAGGGCGGGATGCCAAATACTTTATTGACCAAGGGTATGAGGTGACGGCTTTTGATGCCTCCGCTGAAATGGTGAAGATTGCGTCAACATATATTGGAAAACCGGCACTACAGCTACGACTTCAAGAGATGGCCTTTGATGCAGAGTTTGATGGCGTTTGGGCATCCAGGTCTCTGCTTCATGTGTCCTATGAAGAAACACCAGAGGTACTGAAAAAAATTCATGCCTCCTTGAAAGAAGACGGCATTTTCTATGTCTCCTATAAATATGGGGATCAAAAAATGGTTGTGGATGATCGGACTTTTTACAATATGGATGAGATAACGATTAAGCCCTATCTGGAAGATTTATTCGATATTCTTGAAATATGGGAGACCGCTGACACCACCATTCAGGTAACCCCAGATGCTTCCCAATCGTGGCTGGCCGTTGTGTGTCGGAAGAAAGGCTAGGCTCTTTGCCTAAGGTGTTTTACTATACCTCTTAGGCATAAAAAAACCCCAGGAAACCGAAGGTCCCTGGGGTTTTTTTGTTTAAAATAACGATTAACGTTTTGAGAACTGGAAGCGTCTACGAGCCTTCATACGGCCGTATTTCTTACGCTCAACCACACGACTATCGCGGGTTAAGAATCCACCAGCTTTTAGAACGGCGTGAAGATCAGGTTCAAAACATACCAGTGCCTTGCTGAGTCCATGGCGCAAGGCGCCTGCTTGACCAGAAAGTCCGCCACCAATTGTTTGACAGATCACATCATATTGCCCCAGGCGAGCGGCTGCTTCCAACGGTTGATTAATCATCATCCGAAGGGTTGGCCTTGCAAAATACTTTTCGAATTCTTTGCCATTAACGACAATCTTGCCCTTACCCAGTTTTATCCAAACCTTGGCAATAGCATTTTTCCTTTTACCGGTGGCATATGCTTTACCCAAGGCATCAACCTTTTTCTTGCGTACGGGAGCCTCAACAACGGCATCAACCTGAGTGGTTGTTGTTGCCTTCTTCAAGCCTTGTAAATCGAGTGCGTTTAAGCTCATGATATTGTCCTTTTATTTTTCCGGTTCATACCTGCCACATCGAGTGGAGTTGGTTGTTGTGCTGTGTGGGGATGGTCAGGGCCATTATACAAATACAAATGCCTTTGTTGTTCCCGTCCCAAAGGACCTGCAGGAATCATGCGTTGAACAGCCTTCTGGATTAACCTTTCAGGAAATTTGCCTGCTAGGATTTGTCCCGCTGTGCGTTCCTTGATACCGCCAGGATGGCCTGTGTGCCAGTAGAAGACCTTATCCTGCAGCTTATTACCAGTTACGGCAACTTTTTCTGCATTGATAATGATGATGTGATCTCCACAATCCATGTGCGGTGTATATTCAGGTTTGTGCTTGCCCCTGAGGTAATTGGCTACCACCACCGCGAGCCGTCCCAGAACCAAATCCTGGGCATCAATCACATACCAGTTCTTTTTAATTTCTGATGCTTTGATAGAAAACGTTTTCATTGTTGTATCCTACGTAAAAAATTAAGTATATCTGTGTTTACAAATTCTGAACCCCTTTGTCAAGGGCTTATTTCCCCCAATTTTTGAGTGTGGTATCATAAGACCACAAAGATTACTAAAGCAAATTCCCAACCTCAATAACCACGACGCCTATGCCGATTAGGAAGGCGATCCACAGGCCCCAGCTGCCGAAGGCCACTTGGTAGGATCCTTTTTTGCCCGAGGACCTTAGTTTATGGGCCATGAGGACAGGCAGGAATATGGCGAGAATGGCCAAGAAGATGGAGGCAAAACCCAGGGCGGCAATGAATCCCGCTGGATAGAAAATGGCAAACAGGGCAGGGGGGAGGAAGGTAATGACTGTTACCATGCCCTTGCTGCTGAGAGTCTCATTTTTATGCAATAGATCCTTGAAGAAATCAAAAAGCCCCAAGCTAACGCCCAATACAGATGTCAGCAAGGCAAGCTCGGCAAATAGGTTGAATCCATCCTGAATCAAAGAACTGCCCACAACTTTGTAGATTTCTTGACCCAGCATATCCACTTCGCCTTTGTTGTTGACAAGGGTCTGCAGGCTATCCGGGGATAGGACGCCCAATGTGCACATCTGCCAACCGATATAGGCAATCAGGGGGATGATGCTACCGATAAGGAAAATCCGCGGGAGGTCTTTGAAGTCCTTCCCCATGTAGGCAATGATGCTGGGAATGCTGCCATGGAATCCAAAGGCCGTGAAGAAGACAGGTACCGCAATCCATAGGGCTGACATTTTTAGGGTGGGGAGATCAAAAGATAACCCATGAACTTTTGGCAAAACCAAGGCCAAGATCATCCCAAACGTCACAAGCTTCAACCCAAAAAGGAGTTTATTAACAATATCTACGGCGGATGTTTTCCAGCTAACTAACAAGGCAAATAGGACTGTCATTAAAACGATACCCAGGATGTGGGGGGGCTGATATCCCAATAGGCTATCCAAATGATTTTTTAGGAACGTAGCCGTGCCTGTGAAGTAAGCAGCCAGCAGGCTGTAGAACAATCCACACACGGCAAAAAGCGTAATTTTCTTGGCTACAGGCCCCAAGGTTTCCAGGGACATGGTGGCAAAGTTAGCGCCCTTGGGGAATTGCAGTGTCACCTCGAGAGTTAGAAGGGCGGTATAGGTCATCACTGCCCATAAAGCCAGCATCAATAGAACGCTTGTTTCAAAGCCGATGGCGGCAGAGGTCAACGGAAATGCCAGCATTCCCCCGCCAATGGCGGTCCCTGCCAAAATTAAAATGGATCCTAGTACTTTATTTTTAATCATTTCTACACCTTGTTTAATAGGTTTGGTTTGACGTCTTCATTCAACCTCCTCAGAGCCCCTAGGTGTGAACTTTAGAAAAACCCTCTTTAAAGAAACTGTCTTAAAAAGACTTTAAAATAGGGGGGCGCGAGGGGTGTCTCCCAACATCGCATATATGCGTTATGCCATATTTAAGGCTTTTCAAAATGGCTGTCAAGTTATAAATGCAAAAATAACAAAAAAATTATTGATAAAGCTGAATTATATTGTTGACGAACTAGAAGTTTTCTGCCATACAGATCAGGAATCATATATTACGATATGTGGTAAAATGAAAAAGCCCCCTCGCCACCCCCTAAAATTTTCTTTAAAAACACAAATTGTGAAATTAATCTGAGATATCTAAATTTTAACTTATTTAGAGTCTCTAACCCTTAGGACATTTTGAATCTCCACTCTTAGAGTATTTCAAATTTCTAACTTATACCCTTCCTCTTTCAAACTATGGATCGTAAAATTTCGGGTATCTTCGTCGGGCATGTATGAAGAATACATTATCCCTCCTTGATCCCTCATTTCACTTCCCCTATTTTGAAATAGTTCGGGTATAGCTCTTTATCCTACTTCTTAATATCCTGCATCATTTGCATGACTTTGGTCATGAATAAATCTTTAT
>CAYOCE010000066.1:0-5593 GCA_964402405.1 uncultured Hyphomicrobiales bacterium
TTAAATTAAAATCTATATTTGAAATTTTTAAGAGAGCGTCATTTAAAGCTTTGTTAGCTTTCTTAAAATTATTCTTTTTTCGATAGGAGGTACCTATGATTTGTAGATTTTGTGAGATAAGAAGTTCAGTGTGAGGTGTTTTTTCTGCTAGTTTTATACTTTTTTGACAATACATTATAGATTCGTCAGGATTATAGAGTAATAGACAAATGATTCCTAGATCTTTTAATATTGTGGTTAATTTTTCTTTTGAAAGATGAGATCTTTCTGCTTGCGTGTTTATAATTTGAGAGAGATATTTTTTTGCTAAAATAAAATTTCCTGTATATTTATAGTGGATATATCCCATCATTAGTAATAAATCTTCTTCATATTTTTCTTTTATGGTTTTTTCTATTTTTAGTTCTTTGAGGTTATTTTTTAATGACTCCAAGTGTGCAAGAAATGGAGAAGCTAATGTTGTATTTTTTTCTAGGTATTTTTCATAAAAATCTTTTACTGAAGTCATTATTTTATTTATAAAGATTTTTTCTTCTTCTTCTGTCAATGAGTGCATCAAAAAAGAAAGTCCTAGAGCTTGCGTACTACGATGGAGAGAAAAAGTGGACATTTTTTCGCTACCAAGAGATGATTCATCGGTGATTAAAGAATGTTTTTTTAAATTATATATAAAACTATCAACGTCAGAGTTGTTATTAGAAACGTCTAATAGTTTTTTTGGAATGTTTTGAGAATCTAAAAGACATATAAAAAATAACAGCTCTTTAAATTGAGGGTTTACCTTAATGAGGCATTCGAGAGAGAGAGTTATAATTCCATAACGTGTTTTTGTATAATCACTCATTTCTTTCAAAAGAGTTGCTTGAACATTTTCGAAATTATCACTAAGTTTTTCTACTTTTGCTAGATACTCATCATAACTATTTTGAGTGGTTTTAACGTAATAGGCAGCAATAGAAATATCTAAAGGAAAAGGAGGAATCTTTTTTAGAAAGTTAATAGTTTTTTCTTGTTGGTCTTGTACTAACTTACAGGATTCACATTTATAGAGTTTTTTGCTAAAAAGAGTCAAAGAATCAGCCGGGCTCAATTCTCCCACAGGAATAATGCTTTCTGCCTTTATATAATCATCATTGTTTATGTTGGTATCCCTTGTTGTAATAATAACCTTCCCCTCCCCCCAAACATTTACATCATGAGGAAAATAATCTTTGAGATCCATAAGCTTGTTTAAATTATCGTAGATTAGAACCCAATTTTGTTGCTCTTTTAAGTGTTTTTTTACAAATACAAGAAGTTGTTTTTGCTTTTCATCGATATTTCTCATGTTTTCAATAAATTCAATTTCTCTTTTTTGCTCCTCAGTTTTAACTAGAGAATATGCCAGATTTTTAAAGGAATTCAGGAGACTTTCTTTTGTTTCTGCATTAATTTCCCAAATAACAGGAGATTGTTGAGATCGAGCATATTGCCTGGCAAGTGTTGTTTTTCCTGCTCCCCCAATTCCAACAAGAACAACTGTTTGAATATTTTTTTGTCTTTTTAGTTTTTCTTGAATCTGGGTAAGAAGTTGCGTTCTATTTAGTAAAGAAGATTCTTGGGGAATGATAAGATCAGTTCTGATTGAAAGTGAATCTTGTGATATAGTGTTTGAATTATCACCTTTACTATAAATAAAAAACCCTAAAATGATAGTTATACAGCTTACAACGGTAATAAAAAACTCTAACATCGTAAAAGATTTACTATTTTTAATAAAAAATAAAAAATTTAATATTTTTTTAAATGTTTTGTTTGAAGAAAAACCTGGTGGAATAAAACTATTTTCCTTCGCATATTCTTTTTTTTCTAAAACCTCTTCTTCTCGTTTTTCTTGACTATAAAATTCAGTGAAAACTTCTTTAAGAGAAATAGAGGGAAAAATTTTCTTTAAAATGGAAATTATGGTTTCATAAAAATTATTACCCTCTTCTAATAAAATAATATCAGAAGAAGGCTCAAAAGAAGAAGGAGATTTATCTCCCAAAACAACCCTTATAGGGTTTGTTTGCAGCTTATCATCTGGAAGTTTAGATATTAAATCCCGTGACCCCACATAAATTGCAAAATCTTTGACATCTTTTTCTTTCAGATTGGGATTTATTTCTAAAGTTGTTTCAATCCCTCCCCGAATTAGACAATCTCTTAAGTGAGTGACTGGAAAGTTTAAATCTGGATCTGTTGGCCAATAATAAATATAACAGCTCGTCTCTCTTGAATGGTTACACACCCTCAGTTTTTTTAATCCTTCCTCAAAGCTTTTTTCTAAAAGAAGCTGCGCATAATACTTTTGTATCAGCAAAAATTTGCCAGATTTTTCCACAAACTTTATGAGATCTTCTCTGGAATGACCATCTATCTTACGAAGAATGGTATTAGTATGATTTTGGACTGTTTTATAAGAAATAGATAAAAAAACAGCAATTCCTTTAGCAGCTTTGCCACTAAGAATAGAGGCAATAATGTCTATTTCCCGATGCGTAAATTTAATGTCATTTATGGCGTCTAAATGATGTAGATAAAAGTTATGGAGAATGTTAGTGTCTTTTTTCTCAGCCATCAAAAGAATTTCCTCTCTTTCTAGAATTTCTTGAATTCTATGTACCTTAACACAATTCTTTATAAAAACTTTTAAACTAAATTTCTTAACTTATCTAGGCAATTTTTTCCTGGGTACTATTCCTAGACATTTTTGACTCATAGAAATCCCCAAGTTTTATACGTAGCTTGAACTTAGTACGGCAGGGTGTCGTGCAAAAAATATGAAAGAGTCAAATGGGGATTCTTTCATAAATGCTCTCAAGAGCACCTGTACCTGTTCTTGAGAAATTTTAACTTTTAATTAGATAGGAGAATATAAAATGAAGATTTATAAGAAGAACAAACCTTTTCATCGTTATGGTTCAAAAAACTGTAAATTTATTTTTTTGGGTTTTGTCCTTGTTTTAGGAAGCAGCATCCCTTCTTTTAGTATGGATGTGATTGATGGGGGAATGAGTAGTAGCAGTAGTGTCGCGGGTCGTTTTATTGTAGAGCAGCCAAGTAAGCAGCAGTATAATTTTCCTGAAATCCTTCATCTTGTGGAAAATGGGGAGATAAATATATCAAATATAGAGGGTAAAAATGTCGTTCTCGTTTTTGGTGATACAGGTAGTGGAAAAAGTACCACAATTAATTCTTTGTTGGGTGCAAGAATGGAAGAAAGAGAGGATGGATCTATCGATGTGGAAGATGGATCTAGAGCTGAATTTGCACAAATTGGTCATTCAAAGGAAGCATGCACAGCATTACCTGCAGCATGGTCACGACCTGATGTTAGCCCATATGTTTACATTGACACGAGGGGTTTTCTTGGTGAAGAAGAACATCCCGAAGAAGATATTGCGGCCAGTATCTTAATGGAAATGGCAGTAAAGAAAGCCAATAGTATAAGGATTATGGTTATTGCAGATTATAATGATCTTGGTAAAAGGGCACGCTCTTTTATGAAACTTGGGAGAAGGTTGAGTAAAATAGTTGTGGGTCAGAAAATTCCTATGCTTTTTCTTTTTAATAGATATCAACCTTTGTCTAGAACATTAGCACGTCAATTTGATGAAAAATCATTTTTAGGAAAAGAAGAAGAAGTGATAGCTTCAGTTAATCATCAAATTAATGACATAGTGAAAAAGGAAGAAAATACATTAAATAAAGTAATAGGTAATATTGGAAAAAGATTGGGAAGAATGCTTAAAAAAGATGATCCCGAAATCGAAATGAATGCAGATTTTCAGGCTAGTGCAGCAGAAAAATTATATACAGTATTTTTAAAGTATAATTCTGATTTAGGGAATATAGGATATATTGATCCTCTTTCTCCTGAGGCCCGAAATAGTATTCTTGATAGGTTATCTAGAATGGATTCGATTAACCCTGAATCTTTGATCTTTACAGGATATAATACTGATCGTGTAGCATTTGATTCTGCTTTCGCCCATACAATTAAGCATTTATTATTGTTGACGAAAGCCAAGATTCGAGTATCCAAGTTTGGTTTAAAGCTATTAGAAGAAATGACAAAGGAAGCTGAAGCATGTTTTAATTATCACCAGCAGCAGGTCCAAACGGGAGATTCTAGGTTAGTGCACATAAGTCAAGATGACTTAAGAGAGGTTGAGAGTGCTTATCTTGAAAACATCATAGATATACAAGGTAGAAGAATCCGATTGCAGCAACAAAGAATGAGTTTTCTGGAAAACAGAGCTGGATTAGAAAGGAATATTACAACATTACTTTCAGGAAGCCCTAAACTTTTCTGGCAAGACAGATGGCGTGAAGAGTGCTATTTTTGGGGAGGATGGTGGCGCAATCATAAAAGTTATTATCCACATGCCACTAATTTTGTAAGCTGGACAGCCGAATTAGAGGAGGGAACTAGTCAGCGTAACATTAACAGACAGGATACCCCATATCTAGATGTTGATTATGTTTCCTCCACTGGTTATGATTGTGCGGGAAAAGTAAACGTTTATGTGGCTCCTAAAGATGATCCTTCCACAAAACCATTGGTAGAAAAAATAAAAACTGATATTGCTTCTGTCGATAAAATTATAGAAGGATATACGCGTTCTCTAGATGATTTAGAAAGAGAAGAAGCAAATGCTTCAGAAAATAGATCTGCCAATATTGCTGCTAAGATTCGGATTCTTCAAGAGCGAAAAGTTCGTGTCTTCCATGAGCAGATGACGCGCTTAAAACAAGCTGTATTGGTGCGCGAACAAGTTGACGCTCTTTATAATGAACATAGAGAACATCTCGGTACATGTGCAAGAATACTTGATAAACTTGATAGTAATAAACCTATCTTTAGCGCTTTTAGGGAATCTTACCATCAGTTGCCTAATATAGTAGAAAGGAGCGGACTTGAGGAAAGGCTTATTGATCAAACATTTGGTAACATCCTTCTAGATCCCGTCCAAATGAATTGCCCAAATGATGGAGGAGGCCATAATAGAGTTCATGAGCGCCATAAAATAGCAGAAGTATTACATGCAAGAGAGGAAGTATGTCTTTTATGTTCAGGGAGAGTACGCGGATTGATTCAAATAGGTGCACAACAAGCTGAATTAGCGGAAATTATTGATGATATCCATAATAATGCTTCTGCAGCAAATGACGAATTACGAGAATTTGTGACCTTAATGCGACAAGATGCTATGCTACAAAAACAGCAAGAAGAAGAGGATCACTCTCAAGAGGAATGGGCTAGACAAGATGCAGATGCTGCGTACGAACGTCTAGGTGGTGCTGGGGGTTCTAATGATCGTGTAAGAGATTAAGAAAAGGCTTATTACTGCCGTTAGAACTCAAATTTCAGACGAAAAGAAAAAACAATCAATAAAAGAGAGGAAGAAATTCCTCTTTTTTATTTTTTGTTTTTGAAATTAAGAGGGCTTTGTTGAATAAATAAGACTTGAGACAAAGAAAGGGTAGAGAAGTTTATTTTAAAGGAATTTAGGCAGTCTCCTGTGAAAAAGTCCTAAAAGTGTTATAGAATATAGGGATTTTGAATAAA
>CAYOCE010000067.1:0-5222 GCA_964402405.1 uncultured Hyphomicrobiales bacterium
TTTTGCGATCCACAATTTGAAAGACGAAGGGTATTATGCCCGCTTGGTGGAATGGTAGACACAACGGACTTAAAATCCGTCGGCCGTTAAAGGCCATGCTGGTTCAAGTCCAGTAGCGGGTACCACTTATTTCTTTTGTCATAAAAGAAGTGCACAGATAAATCAATATTCCTAAGAAAACAGAAAACTATACTTTTAAAGTCGATCAAGGATAGAAGTTCTTTGTATATAATGAGTTTTATTTTTTTTAATACATGATACTCTAATTATATAGTTACATCATAAGGGGGGAAGCATGAAAAAAGCATACAGAAATTTGTTATCTAGTTTGGCGCTGTCAATTTTGATGAGTGGTTCACCTCAGCAAGCGTCAGCATGTTTTATTGATTCAAAATCTGATTTAGACAGATTAAAGAATGCTAATATTCAAAAGATTTCTCTGCGATTATCTGATGTTGAACCCCAAAATGTTGGACATGAACTTAATTTAATACTTGAATATATTCAACAACATACACGGTTGGTAAAAAGTGTGACCAATGTTGAGATTAACCTAAAGAGAACAGACGATGCCATGGTCAGAGCTGTAGTAAGGACATTTCCCCATCTAGATACCCTAAGGATAACAAATATAACCCCTGATGCAACAACGGGCCTTGTTGAGGCAGAAAAACTTCACACGTTATCTATTGCTCAAAACTTCGATGCGGACCCACTTGACGTAGGTACTATAAATCCTTTATTGGGGTTGCCCCATCTTTCTTCCTTATATATTTCGCTACCAAAGGAGATATATAAGAATCCATGTATAACTTTTGAAGTTGCGGAAAGAATTGCCCACCTTCCCCATTTAACAACCTATAAAGGAAATACGGGGTTTGGCGGGGCTCTTATAGATGCTTTTATAGCGAATGGTACCCATATTACCTCATTAGCTCTTGGGAACTGGTTAAGTCATAATCTTACTTACGACTCCATTTATAATGGGCGTGATTTTAATAAGGCATTGCATTTGCCTAATTTATCTAGTCTCACTGCCACAAACTATGAATTGGATGAACGTCAAATAAAAAATTTACCAGAAGCAGTGCGTCAAAATCTTTTTAATAATCTTACTGAGCTAACGATACAGACAACAAGAGATCCTGAAGCCCTTGTCTATATTGCAGCTAACTTCCTCAATTTAACTAAATTAAATATGAAAAGGGTAGGAGCTTGGCACGCTGCTGGTATACTTCCATCACATGCAATTGATGCAGTGAGACAACATCTACACAACCTAACTTACTTTGATGTGGGTTTGATGACAGGACGAAAGGATCAAGAAGCTCTTCTAAGGTTATATGCAACGTACCATTATACTGGAAGGCCTTTACATGGTTTTACGGATACAGTTGATTTTCAAAATCTTCTTACCCAACCATGGGCCCAGGAATATCTTCAAGCATGGCTGGCAAACCCAAAAAACCAAAAAGAGCTGAAAGAACACTTTTTAGCACAAGAACGTGAGTCCCTAAACTTTGCACGCAATGTTTTATTAGAGGCAAAGGCTCCAGATACTCCTGAAGATGCAGGCTATCATTTGGCGTCTACAATGTTGGAGGAACCTATTGGAGCACACACAGACTTGTTAAGACGAGAGAATGCTGCTGGAAAGTCGCTTTCTAAGCCTTAATTTTTACAAACAAAGGCGCCTTAATTCAAACTACAAAAGCCCTGCGAAACCTTTTTAGGCTCGTGGGGCTTTTTCGTCCAACGTTAAAAAGTCAAAAAATGCGGCTATGTCATGCCCACTTGGTGGAATGGTAGACACAACGGACTTAAAATCCGTCGGCTTTTAACGGCCATGCTGGTTCAAGTCCAGTAGCGGGTACCACTGAAATTCTTGACCAAATAATAAATTAATTATACTATAATATAATAATCATTAAATTTGGAGGGAGGCAACATGAAGTATTATATTTTATTAATTTCTTGTGTATTGGGGATAGCTCAAGTAAATGCTATAAGTAGAGAAAATAGAAACAAGAGTTCTCAGAATGAGATTAATTCTATTGTTTCATTGAAAAATAGGTTGATATCCTCTCCTAACACTGTTTTAGAGGAAGCGCACCGTAGTCATTCAATCAGAAACATGCTACGAGAAATTGTGAATAATGAAGAAAGTCGAAAGTCTCGTAGAAATCGGAGGGTTTACTTAGAAGGTCTTTCAATTTTATCCCAGACTGCGTCGTCCCCAAGAAACCGAGAGATGTACAAAAATAAGCTACATCGCGCTGAAGCTGGAGGACATAATGCTCGTTATCCGGAAGAAAATAGAGAAACACATAGCCGTTCTTAACCTGGAAGTAATAGAAATGCTAATCCAAGGATATTAAAATCTTGGATTGCATTTTGTTGATTAATAGTGGCTATGGATTATCATAGAGTGGTAGTCCTATAGGATGTCCATACTGAAATTATTTCTAATCTCCGATCAACATAAGTAGTCCTACTTAAAAATACCTTACTCCATTTCCCTTTTCGAAGGGGTGTAACGGACTTAAAATCCGTCGGCTTTTAACGGTCGTGCTGGTTCAAGTCCAGTAGCGGGTATTCATTCAAAAATCCCTTGCCCCATTTCCTATCTCGAGGTACTTTAATTGAACCAATCTTTCCAAGGAGGTGTGTCATGAAAAAACATGCAGTGATTTATACAACCCCCATTTGCCCCTACTGTGTTCGGGCCAAGATTTTATTGGATCGCGAGGGGGTTTTGTATCAAGAAATTGATGTCTCCAAAGATCCAGAGCTTCGCAAGAAAATGAGTGAACGAGCGGGTGGCAGGACCAGTGTGCCCCAGATTTTTATTGGGGATTATCATGTGGGCGGGTGCGATGATCTGTACCAGGCCTATCAAACAGGAAAACTACAAGATATTTTAGGAAAGCAACTGAGATTTAAATGAATACTATTCCGGTGCCCCAAACATCCCAGGCCCCCTATCTAAATCATCTAAACCCCGAGCAACGCTTGGCGGTGACCCATGTGGACGGACCGCTTTTGGTATTGGCGGGGGCGGGAACAGGAAAGACTCGAGTCTTGATTGCGCGTCTAGCCCATATATTGATTGAGGAAAAGGCGTGGCCTTCAGAAATTTTGGCGGTGACATTTACCAACAAAGCTGCAGGGGAAATGCGGGAACGTACCGAAAAGCTGATGAATCATGATATTAAGGGATTGTGGCTGGGGACGTTCCACTCCATCTGCGCGCGGATCCTTAGGCAGCACGCAGAAAACGTAGGACTCAATCAAAGCTTTACGATTATTAATACGGACGATCAATTGCGATTGATGCAGCAATTACTGAAGGCTGAAAACTTGGATGATGCCAAGGGTACCGCCAAGAAGTTTCTAGGTGTAATTGATATGTGGAAGGATCGGGGCTTAACCCCTGAAAAGGTCTCCCGCAGTGATTTAGGGAATGAGCTCTATCAACAAATTCACAGGATCTATACTCTCTACCAAGAACGCCTGCTCACGTTGAATGCCGTGGATTTTGGGAATCTGATGCTGCATGTCCTCACAATCTTTATGAAGTTTCCCGATATCCTGGCCCATTATCAGCACCAATTTAAATACATCATGGTGGATGAATATCAGGACACCAACGTGGCCCAATATTTGTGGCTGCGTCTTCTTAGCCAGCATTATAAAAACATTTGCTGCGTGGGGGATGATGATCAATCCATCTATGGGTGGCGCGGGGCAGAGGTGGGTAATATCTTAAGGTTCGAACATGATTTTCCGGGGGCCCAGGTGGTACGGTTGGAAAAGAATTATCGGTCTACCCAACATATTCTGGGCGCAGCTTCAGGTCTGATTTCTAATAATAAAAACCGATTGGGAAAAACCCTGTGGACGGATCGCACGGGAGGTGATCGCGTTGTGGTGAAAAATCTATGGGATGGCCCCGCCGAGGCTAGATATATCGGGGAGGAGATTGAAAACCTCAAACGCCGAGATATAAAAGCCTCTCAAGTCGCTATCCTCATGCGCGCCAGCTTTCAAAGCCGGGAATTTGAGGAGGCTTTTTTGACCCTGGGTTTGCCCTATAAAATCATTGGGGGCCTCCGGTTTTATGAACGCATGGAAATTCGGGATGCTATTTCCTATTTGCGCCTGGCCTATAATCCCCACGATGGCTTGGCCTTTGAGCGGGTGATTAATCTACCCAAACGGGGTCTCGGGAATACGGCACTCCAGAAACTGCACGTTATTGCTAAGTCCCATGGATGCTCGCTGTTGGATGCAGCGATTCGAATGACCCAAAGTGATGAACTCAAAGGCAAAGGTCGCGTGACCTTGCAATCTTTTATTCAGGACATTGGTCGGTGGCATCAGCAGGTGGGATCGAAGCATCCTCAGGAACTGGCCAAAATTATTCTGGATGAATCAGGCTATACGGCCATGTGGATGCAGGATAAATCCATTGAGGCCCCGGGACGCCTGGAAAATCTAAAAGAATTAGTCAGTGCCTTGGAGGATTTTGAGGATCTGGAAACATTCCTAGAACACGTCAGTTTGGTCAGCGATACCACTCAAGCCGCGACCCAGGAAACCGTCACCCTCATGACCATCCACAGTGCCAAGGGGTTGGAGTTTGACCATGTGTTTTTAGTGGGTTGGGAAGAAGGCATTTTTCCGTCTCAAAAGACTGTAGCCGAGGGAGATGACCTAGAGGAAGAACGACGCCTGGCGTACGTGGCCCTAACGCGCGCCAAAGAACAGGCCTATATCTCCTGCGCCTCCAGACGACGCATTTATGGTCAGTGGCAAACTTGTGCTCCCTCCCGGTTTATTAACGAGATCCCGCCCCAGCATATTTTACGATCCGGCAGTCGGCAGACCATCTATAAAGAGCCATTTGTTGTAACTCCTATGCTTACTCCTAGAGCCGTTGAACGTCCGTCTTCCAGCCCCTACAATCCTGGAGACCGAGTATTTCACGTGAAGTTCGGCTATGGCAAAGTCCTGAATGCCGACCAAGACCGCGCCTCGATTAATTTCGATCAAGCGGGGATGAAGTTAGTGATGCTGGAGTTTCTAAAGCCGGCGTGAAGTGTTTTCCCTCTTTTCAAACCATCCCCTCGACTTGCCACGGCGAAGCCTTTGGCGTAGTAAAGAGGCGGAAACCCCTTTATTTTAATGGATCTCGGCCTACGCCGGGATGGTCTAAAGAC
>CAYOCE010000068.1:0-4853 GCA_964402405.1 uncultured Hyphomicrobiales bacterium
TGGATAAAAATACACTGGAGAACGATTTAAAGGACTTTTCTTTTGCCTTTATAGAGTTACCCAAATTTAAGGTTGCAAAGGAGCACCTTCAAACCATGATCCAAAAGTGGTGTTATTTTTTGAAGAACGCCCCTGAGACAAAACTAGAGGATTTGAAAGAAATCATAGGCTCTGATTTGATCATCGAACGCGCCTATAATGAGCTCGATCGGATTTCTTGGAACCCAGAAGAGGTAAGAACTTATAATTCTATAGATATGAAGCAATGGTCAGATAAGGCCTGTTTAGAGGGGGCTTTTGAGGAGGGAAAAGAAGAAGGCGAAAAACTTGGTCTCGAAAAAGGGAAAAAAGAACGAGAAAAAGAGATTGCCCATCAATTGCTGTTACAAGGCCTTACTATAGATTTGATTTCTAAAGTAACTGGCTTAGAACAAGCCACACTCAAAGAAATACAAAAATAAAGATGGGAGTATCCTCTAAATTGTCCTCTTTGTAAAAGTCCCAAACGCTATCATCCCAGCGAAAGCTGGGATCCACAGATGTCTTTGAGTGACTCATTGAAAGCCCTACCGCCCATGGGTCCCCGCCGCCGCAGGGGTGGTGCAAAAGGACGCAGGGGTAGTCATGTAAGGTTAGAAAAAATGCTCATATTTACAATTATCACAATAAATGATATAGTAAAAATATAATATAAATTTAATAATGGGAGTTTAAAATGAAGAAAATTATTTATACTGTTTCTTTTATGGTTTTAGGCTTCAGCGATTCTTTTTCAGCGTGGCAGAGATGCGTAGACCGTCAATCTATTTTATTTGGCCAGCAGCATAGCAACCAACTTCCCACCTCTGCAAATTGCTCAACGATTTGTGGGACTTGTGGGATGGCAGGGAGTAGTGATTGCCTAAGTTACTGTACTCCTGGCCAATAACAAAAAGAGAAATATTCTCTTTTAAACTAATGTGAACCATCCTGGCGACTCGCCACGGCATAGCCGCAGGCGTAGCCGGGAAGTCGGGATCCAAGAGCCCCAGAATAATATTCTAGGCACTTGGACCCATTTTTTCAACGGGGTGGCACAAAACCCGTAATCCATTTCTGCCTCTCTTTCATACTCTCCTCTGAAAACCCCTCAATCAGATTTTCAAACATCTGGTGCCAGTTTAATTGGGCCCCGAGGCGCATGAAGGCCGAGCCCAAGGCAATGGCAGAGCGGTCCACAAAAACAAACTCCTTAGGTGGGCAGGTAGGGCCTATTTCCTTCATGGCCTTATGAATCTCTCCTAAAATCCTTTTCCCCTCCTCAGCGGCGTTTTTAGACCGAATAACACGTATCTGATCATTTAATAGAGGTTCGTATAAAAATCGGGCCCATAGATTCAAGATTTCAATAAGATCTTTGGATAGATTTTGAAATCCCCAGGCCTGATAGGCACTAACAGCCAAATCCAAATCGTTATTTTGCAGCGCCCTATAGAGATTGATTACGCCCCCTATGAAGGACCCAGGAAAAATCCGAACACATCCAAAATCCAACAAATGAATAGCCCCTTCCGGAGTTACCTTGTAATTCCCTAAATGGGGATCCCCATGCAAAATGCCGTAGTGATAAAAGGGCTTGTACCAGGCTTGAAACAAATTCTTCGCAATTTCATTCCGAATTTCTAGGGGGGTATCAATCATTTCTAAAAGAGAAGATCCCTCTTGCCAGGACATGGTCAGCAGTTTTTTTGTGGATAACTGAGGATATACTTGGGGAATATGGATCTCTGGTTCATCCTGTAATATTTTCTGGAAATATCGTATGTGATCAGCTTCTTTAGAATAATCTAATTCCTCCAACAATCGATCGGTAATCTCTTGGAAAATTTCTTGATGGTCCAGGGTTCCATCATATTTTTCATACAGATGCACTAATCCTTTTACCTGGGCGAGGTCGGCACTCACAATGCCCAACATATTGGGGTACTGAAGTTTTACGGCTAAAGAATTTCCTTCAAGATCCTGGGCTCTATGCACCTGACCCAAGGACGCCGCTGCTATAGCGTTGGGATCAAACTCAGAAAAATGGCGCTGCCAATCAGGACCCAATTCACTCGCCATTCGTCGTTTTAAAAACAAAGGCCCCATGGGGGGCGCATTGGATTGCAAGGACATCAATTGGTTCGCATATTCATCGGGTAAAAACCCCGGAATAGTTGCCAACAGTTGGGCGATTTTAACGAGGGGGCCCTTAAGGTTCCCCAAGGCCTTAGTCACAGAAGACGCATGCTGAGGTGCATCTAAAGGGATTCCCAACAACTTTGATAAAGCCAAATTAATCGTAGGCCCCCCCAGAGAAGACCCCAGATCTGCATATCGTTTTAGGCGCTGCGTAAGGGTATTGTCTTCATTCATTTCCATAGGTTTTCCCTAGTGTGTTCCAAACAAAATATAATTAATCCCCATGTTTTGACTTAGGGTCCAGGTTTTGGTGAAAGGATTTAAGGCCATACCTGAAATTTTCTTTGCTTTTATATGATGCCTTTCGAGCATAGAAACGAGTTCCGAAGGTTTTATGAATTGATCCCAATGGTGTGTTCCTTTGGGAATCCATTTCAAAACATATTCGGCGGCAATGATGGCCCCTAAATAAGACTGGGGCGTTCTATTAAGGGTGGAAAGAATAATCGCTCCATTCTTAGCCATCAAGCTTTCACAGACTTTTAAAAATTGGTTCACATTGGCTACATGCTCGATGACCTCCAGGCTGATAACGACATCAAAAACCTCTCCTGATTTTTGGAGATCCTCAAGGTCTATATTTAAATATCGGATATCTAACTGGGAATCATGGGCATGATCCTGGGCAACTTTAATGGCCGCGGCAGAGGCGTCAATTCCCGTTACATGTGCCCCAAGCCGAGCAAGGGGCTCTGTCAAAATACCCCCCCCACATCCAATATCGAGAATTTTCAAACCCAAAAAAGGGTTCGGGGTCTGAGGATCCAGGTTAAAATGCTGACACAGTTGATCCTTGATAAATCTGAGGCGCACAGGATTCATCTGGTGGAGAGCTTTAAAGGGGCCAGTTTCATTCCACCATTCCTCTGCCATTTTTGAAAATTGGTTGATTTCTTGGGGGTTGATTGTGCTAAGATGTCGTTCCATTTGTAAATTTCTTTTTCCTATGATATAGGATTGACCTTACCCTAACATCACTTTAAAGAATACACTATGAATAAATTAGAAAAACTATGGAAACCCGGTTGTGACTTTTTAGGAACCAAATATGCTATTCTGGGAGGAGCCATGACGTGGGTCTCCGAACGTAATTTGGTGGCTGCTATTTCCAATGCGGGTGGGTTTGGCGTCATTGCCTCTGGTGCTATGCCTCCCGAAAGTTTAAGAACAGAGATTCAAGAAACACGTAAAAGAACAGACAAGCCTTTTGGGGTTAACCTGATCACCATGCACCATGAATTGGAGCAATTGATTGATGTCACCATCCAAGAACATGTATCTCATGTGGTGTTGGCGGGGGGGCTTCCAGCCAAGGCATCCATTAGCCGTCTTAAGGATGAGGGCGTCAAAGTCATTTGTTTTGCCCCTGCTTTGGTGATTGCTAAAAAACTTATTAAGGATGGTGTAGATGCCTTGGTTCTAGAGGGGATGGAGGCAGGAGGCCACGTGGGCCCTGTATCAACAGGGGTACTTGCCCAAGAAATACTTCCCCATATTAAATCTATTCCTG
This sequence comes from uncultured Hyphomicrobiales bacterium, assembly GCA_964402405.1. Lineage (GTDB taxonomy): Bacteria > Pseudomonadota > Alphaproteobacteria > UBA7879 > UBA7879 > CAYOCE01. Next base: position 3,731 of record CAYOCE010000068.1, read on the forward strand.
TTTTTATAGCAGGGGGTATTGGACGGGGAGAAGCGATTGTTGCCTACCTAGAAATGGGGGCAGCTGGTTGTCAATTAGGCACACGCTTTGTTTGTGCGACAGAATCCCGCGTTCATCCTTTGTTTAAAAAGGCCTTTATTAAAGCAAATGCCCGAAATGCAACTATCTCCACCCAATTGGATGAACGTTTTCCGGTGATCCCTGTACGCGCCATTGAAAATAATGCGACCAAAGCATTTTTAGACTTTCAGCGGCATATTATTGATCGGTATAACAAAGGAGAAGTGACCCAAAAAGAGGGTCAGCTAGAGGTTGAAAAGTTCTGGGCAGGATCCTTAAGACGTGCTGTAATAGAAGGAGATGTGGAAAACGGATCTCTAATGGCCGGACAAAGCGTAGGAATGGTGACGGAAGAACAATCTATGGAAGAAATTTTCCGAAATCTTGTTACTGAGGCTGAAGAGATATTGATAAATAGAAGCAAATCTTAAAGAGAGATAAAGATGGAACAAGATAAAAAAACAAAAGCAAAAAGCGTCAAGTCAAAAGCTAAAACTGTGAAACCCAAGACCAAAACAGCAACGCCAAAGAAAATACACGCAAAATCTATTGTTGATTCCAATCCAACTCTTGTTAAAAATCCCGTAACCAAACCTGGAAACGTAGGGCAAACGTTAAAGGACACGCGCCTTAAACAGGGAATGAGTTTAAATGATGTTATGAAGCATCTATATATTCAACGAGAATATTTGGAAGCCATTGAAAATAGTACGTATGATAAGCTTCCTGAAATGGCGTATACGATAGGTTTTGTTCGTGCCTATAGTCAGCTTTTAAAAATGGACCCAGAGCATCTTATTAAGGAATTTCAAAAGGAATACACGCCTCCAAAAGATTCAAATGAGGGAATCTTGTTAGGGACCCAACCTATCAATCAAAAACCCAGTAAAAATATTCTGTGGATGGCTGCAGGCGGGCTGTTGGTTGTTTTTGTGCTCATTTATTTATTTAGCTCAAAAAATCCTAAATCAGATACCCTCCTTGCACAACCTGTAGCCCTTAATATAATTCCCGAAGTACCTATTGAAACACCTTCCTCTGCCCAATAAAACGACAATAATAT
>CAYOCE010000069.1:0-4588 GCA_964402405.1 uncultured Hyphomicrobiales bacterium
GGGATGACAGCATAGAGTGACTCCCATCAGGAGAGGAGTCTACAGCACTACCCCTTCACCACATCTTTATAATAAAGGGTGTTTATCTGTTGTTCCGTGTTTAGACCAGAGATATTAGGTTGGCTTGCGACCAGGCGATTGACTTGGAACATCACAGCGAAGGGACCTTTTTCTCGAACTTCCTTTTGTATCTCCCGATATAGTTTCAAGCGTTTTACAGCATTTTGTTCGCGCCCTGCAGCTTTTGTCTTTTTAGTCAAAGCTAGGATATTCCAGGCATTCCGCCAAGCGAGGGTTTTGTTTGTTCCTTGATCCGAATTGTCCTCATTCACGGCAAAGGTTTGAGCGTTGGTGTGCGGGTCAAAATAATCCGGTCCCCAGCTAGCAATTGCCAAATCATGCTTACGTTCCCGAATCTTTGTTAGAACTTGCTTACTATCCCCTTGAAGAATTTCGACCTTGATGCCCGCTTGCTGCAGATTCGCCTGAATAGCTTGGGCGAGAGTAGCATCTACAACAGAAAGGGTTAAGGTAAAGCCCTTGGAAAGGCCTGCCTTTTTCAACAACGCTTTTGCTTTTTTCACATTCAAGTTATAGGGGTTATCTACAAGTGCCCCAGGAAATCCTTTAGGAACAAAGGCCTGATGGACAACAAGTTTTCCTCCCCCAACTTTATCTGCGATACCATTATAATCAATTAAGTATCTAATGGCTTCACGTACTTCAGGCTTCTTTAGGTATTTGTTTTTTTGGTTCATATGGAGGACTTTTAAATCCCCCCCCATTAATTTAAAGACATTCACATTGGGAACTTCTTTTATTTTTCCTTCGCTGAGGTTGAGGGCAATATCCACATCTCCCTTTTGCAACAATAGTTGCTGGGTTGCCTCCTCAGGCACGTGGCGCATAACTAACTTCTTGATTTTAGGCTCCCCTCCCACATAGTTGGGATTTGAAACCAAAATAATGGATGAATTTGGTGTCCAGCTTTTCACCATAAAGGGTCCTGATCCTGCACTATGGTTTCTCAAGTAATCTGTTCCCATATCCCCGTCTTTTTCATGAGACATCACGTCCTTTTGATCCATAATGGCACCAACTACAGCGGTTAGGCAATTCATCAATAATGTCTGGGCCACTGGTTCCGCAATGGTAATGGTTAACGTTAGATCATCCATAGCCTTAATGGTATTTTCCACAGTATCTGGCGTAAATCCAAACTGGGTTAAAATGCTGGCAGGCGCCTTATTTAGCTTGATCGCACGTATGAGTGAATACACGACGTCGTGGGCTGTCAAAGAATTTCCGGAGGCAAATTTTAACCCCGACTTTAGATGAACGGTGAGGGTCAACCCTTTGGAATCCATTTCCCATTTTTCTGCCGCATCCCCCAATATTTCATCAGGGTTTTGAGGATTTGCATGAAACAACATTTGATAAGTATTGCGCGCAACCTCTTCAGGAATAGCCTCAAACGAAACAGCAGGATCTAGGGTTATGGCCTCATCAATTTTGGCAGCAATCACCAGTGTATCGTGGTTCGTTGTTTCAACAACATCAGGTGTTTTTTCCGGAGAAGGCTCCCCTTTGGATTTCACCAAAAAGAATCCAACCCCCATCACTAAGGCAACAATGGTAGATATAACAAACTTATTCATGATGGCACTCCTTAAAAAATATAGTTTCGAAGGCAGTCTATCCCACCTAGTTCCCCAAAATCAAATTTTTTTCGTAGGGCTTTCTAAAAAAGATTTTAGAATAGAAAAACCCACGTTGATCTCTTTTAAGATTTCCTCATTTTCGGGGTTGCCCCTGTTAACATCTGGATGGTATTTTTTAACCAATACTTTATATCGAGTCTTTAGTTCCCCCAAAGCATAGGGGAATTGCAGATCGAATCCTTTCAAAGCTTTTTCAACATCTGCAGGAAGATTTTTGGATTGATGGATTTTCTTTTGCTCATCAAACAAATCAAAAAAATCATGAAATTTGGGTTGTTTCTTTTTAACTGCCTCCCCAAAAGGTTGGCTAGGCCTGCGCCACGTGACATCCCACGTGTTTTCTTTTAATACCTGATCAATGGTCATCCCCTCATAGTAATTCCATTTGGCGTTGTATTCTTGAACATGGGGCAAACAAAACCACAGATATTCCTTGGGATCGGAGGGACTTTTCGGGGCCTTATGTTCCCCAACTTTGGGGCATCCAGGATGATCACAAGCACGGGCTGTCTGAATAGGTTCAGGAGCATCTTGAAAGAAGGAGAATTTGCGAGGTTTAATCCGTGCCATAGGAGCATCGTACGAAGGAGATTGATCAATGGCAAGGGGAAAGTTTGGAAAATAATTTTACATATTTTTGGATAACTTGCGAAAATGTCCGGAAAAACCAACAAGATTATTTTATAAGATTGGTGTATTTTTAATATTCTTTTAAATTTGTATGGTGGGAAAAAATTATGGAAAAAACAATCATTAATCAAGAATATGGGCAGCTACTGCAAGAGATAAAGAGTCAAGTTTCTTTATCACGCTATAGAGCTGCTTTGAAGGTCAACAAGGAACTAATTTTGCTTTACCGTCATATTGGAAAAGGAATCTTAAAATCCCAGCAGCAACATGGCTGGGGTGCAAAGGTGATTGATCAGCTAAGCAAGGATCTGCGTTCTGAGTTTCCTGAAATGAAAGGGTTTAGTACTAGAAACCTTAAATACATGCGCAAATTTGCTGAGGAATACCCTGATCTGGAATTTGTGCAGCAGGTTGCTGCACAATTACCATGGTTTCATATAGCAATCATTATGGATCGAGTTTCTAACAAGGAAGATCAAATCTTTTATATGAAAAAACTATTGAACACGGGTGGTCACGTAGCATAATGAGCATGCAGATCGAAAAAGCACTTCATAAACGACAGGGGCAAGCTATTACGAATTTTAAAGATAAATTACCCTCTTCTCAATCGGATCTTGCTCATTATACCCTGAAAGATCCCTATATATTTGACTTTCTCAGCGTAGGAGATGAAGCGCATGAGCGAGAAGTTGAAAAATCACTTATGTGGACGATCTTATTAAACATCCAAATGATGCCCCTTCCATAGGTCTCATTTTGTGTAAATCTAAAAATAATGTTTTGGCGGAATATGCTCTACGTGATATATCAAAACCTATTGGTCTTGCCGAATATAGATTAACAGAATCATTACCAGAAGATTTAAAAACAAACCTTCCAACTATTGAAGAGCTAGAAGCAGAGTTGGCTAAGACCTCATTGGGTGAAAGGAAATAAAAATGCCAAAACCACTTTTTGACACGCTAAACCTCCAGGGAAAAGCGGTTCTTGTCCGACTGGATTTGAATGTCCCCATGAAGGATGGAGTGGTGATGGACTCTGAACGTTTGGAACGATCTCTGAAAACCATTCAGAAACTAATTCAGATGCAAACGAGGGTTGTGATCCTATCCCATTTAGGACGACCCGAGGGGAAACCATCTCCAGAATTTTCCCTAGGTCCTGTGGCCAAGGTGTTGGAACGTTTATTATCCCCGACTTTGGTTTCCTTTTGTCCTGATACGATTGGCGACACTGCAAAAAAGGCGATTGAACATTTAAAAAATGGTCAGGTGTTGGTTTTAGAGAATCTCCGTTTTTATGAGGGTGAAGAAAAAAATACCCCAGCGTTTTCCAAGGAATTAGCTTCTTTGGGAGATATCTATATTGATGATGCTTTTTCGTGTGCCCATCGAGCTCACGCGTCTACCCAAGGAATCACGCAGTTTTTACCCAGCTATCCTGGATATTTGATGTTGGAGGAATTAGACAATTTAAAACGTACCTTGGCCCATCCACAAAAACCCTATATGGCCATCATTGGCGGGGCTAAGATTTCCACAAAGCTAGGCCTTTTGGAAAGCCTGGTAACAAGGCTAGATAAACTCGTATTAACAGGCGCCATGGCGAATACGTTTTTGATGGCGTGGGGGTATGAGGTGGGAAAGTCTTTAGTAGAGCCCCCTATGGTAGAGGAGGCCAAAAAGATTCTAGAACTGGCTAATCAAAAGGGATGTAAGGTTATTCTTCCAGTTGATGTGGTTACTGCATCTGCTCCTGTTTTAGGGGCAGCCACTCAAACGGTTTTAGTAGAACACATGGGATCAGATCAAATGATTTTGGATGCCGGTCCTGAAACGGTGCAGCATATTTTAAAGGCAATTAAAAACAGCAAAACATTAGTATGGAATGGAGCCTTGGGAGTGACCGAGGTCAAACCCTTTGATCATGGAACATCTATCGTTGCCCGCTATGTGGCAGGGCGTACTAAGGCTGGAGAATTGATCAGTGTAGCTGGGGGAGGAGATACGGTTCTCGCGCTAAAACAAGCAGGGGTTTATGAGGATTTCACCTACATCTCCACGGCGGGTGGGGCTTTCTTGGAGTGGCTAGAGGAAAAGTCTTTACCAGGGGTTGAGGCGCTGGACAAATAAAGTCATTAGCTCTTTATTTCCAACAATTATGGGGTGAGTATAGCTGTGTAGCGCCACATGGCATCACTTTTCCACAACCCTTGTATTTACAATACTTCCCAG
>CAYOCE010000070.1:0-2722 GCA_964402405.1 uncultured Hyphomicrobiales bacterium
CAATAATATTCAAAAACTTGCAAAATCGTGGGGGGTTTTGTAGGATACCTGAATTAATCATTTTTCTTTAAACAAAAGGTGTACCCATGTTTCAAAATCTAAGCGATCGCTTATCTCAAGTCTTTGATAAACTCAGGGGACGGGGCGTTCTAACAGAAACTGATGTCACCAGCGCTTTACGAGAAGTTCGGATAGCCCTTCTTGAAGCAGACGTAGCCCTTGATGTCGCCAAAGAATTTGTTGAACGCGTTAAGGAAAAAGCAATTGGTCAGGAAATTCTCAAAAGTATTTCCCCTGCCCAAATGGTGATCAAAATCGTTAATGATGAATTGATTCACGTCTTAGGGGCTGAAACCTATGATCTAAATATTCATAATATTCCCTCCGTTATTTTAATGATGGGATTACAAGGATCTGGTAAAACCACAACGACGGGTAAGCTTGCAAAGTTCCTAAAAGAAAAATCCCGCAAGAAAGTATTGATGGCTTCCCTCGATATTTACCGCCCAGCCGCCCAGGATCAATTGAAAATTTTGGGAGAGACTCTAAATATTGCAACCGTTCCTATCATTAAAGACCAAGATCCTCTAACAATCACAAAACGCGCCCTTCTGCAGGCAAAGCAAGAAGGATTTGATGTTCTGTTGCTGGATACAGCCGGAAGATTGCATCTAGATCAAGACCTAATGACCGAGTTGAAATCTATCAAAGACCTATCAAAACCTGATGAAACATTGTTAGTTGCAGATGCCATGACAGGTCAGGATGCCGTTAATATTGCAAAGGCTTTTGAATCAGATTTGGGGCTTTCAGGAATTGTTTTAACACGAATGGATGGAGATGAACGCGGCGGCGCGGCCCTTTCCATGCGAAGTGTGACAGGCCGCCCCATCAAGCTTATCGGAACTGGGGAAAAACTGGATCAACTGGAGGTCTTCCATCCAGATCGGGTGGCAAGCCGTATTTTGGGGATGGGGGATGTCGTATCGCTGGTTGAGCGTGCTGCAGAAACCATCGACCAAGAAGAAGCAGAAAAACTAAATCGCAAGATGGAAAAGGGAACCTTTGATCTAGGTGACATGGCAAGTCAGTTAGTACAAATGCAAAAGATGGGAGGATTTGGACAGTTAGTGAACATGCTGCCAGGCGTTGCCCAGATGAAAGATAAAATTAAAGAAAGTGGGATTGATGATAAATCCTTCAAACAACAGCTAGCTATTATTAGATCTATGACTTTAAAGGAACGAAAGTATCCAAAGTTGCTGAATGCGTCTCGTAAAAAGCGTATTGCCCTGGGATCTGGGACCCAAGTCCAAGATATTAATCGCCTCCTAAAACACTTTGAGGGGATGCAAAAAATGATGAAAAAAATGCAGAAGATGGAAAAACGGGGCATGATGGGGGGTGGTCTCAAGAATTTCATAGGTATGTAACCAATGGCAAAGATTTTTAAATCCCCCAAAAAAAGATCTAAAGATCCTCTTCTTCATGAGTCTTCTATTATTCAAAAAATTCGTTTATCTCAGAATGTCTTTCGGACAAGAAAAGTATTAATTCTTTACATGTTTCTCAGTTTATTTCTATTAGCTATGGGAACCCTTGATTTTCCTGTAATTGTAAACATGCGGGGATTTTTGATGGATAAACTCTCTCTTTTCTTGAAGGGAACTTCTCACCCCATTGGGGTTTTCAAAGAGTGGAAGGAAGAAACACTCGATTTTTTTAATGCCCCCACAAAATTACAAGATTTGCGCAATGAAAATCATAGTTTAAAAAATAAATTGATAGAGGCTCAATCTTTGATAGAAGAAAATCAACATCTTAAAAAATTGGTTAATATTAAAACCCCTTCCATTCGACCCTTTCTAACGACTCGAGTTTTGTCCTATCCTAGCCATCCTTATTTTCAAAGTATTATTATTGATGCTGGGAAAAATAGCGGCGTCGAGATTGATCAAGTTGCGTTAACAGATCAGGGATTAGTGGGACGTGTCATCCAAGTAGGATCCCATACGGCCCAAGTGGTTTTAATTAATGATATTAATTCGCGAATTCCTGTAACAATTGGAAATAAAAACATATCAGCCATTCTTGTGGGCAACAACCAGGGATTTCCTTTTTTAAAATATGTTTCTGACGGAGAAAATGTGGCAATTGGAGATCGCATTTTAACATCTGGCAGAGGAGGCATCTTTAAAACAGGTATTCCTGTGGGTTTAGTGACCCATATCACAGATAAGACCATAAATGTTACTCCATTTGTGAAGCTTGATCAGATATTCTTTGTTTCTCTTTTGCCAAAATTTCTGGGTGTGTATTAATGCTTACTTGGCGGCATTGGGATAATAGGGGGACTTCTTTTCCCGACGATGTCCCTTTATTCCCTGAATTGTGTGATAAATATCCATCCATATATGACGAGATTCTCTTAACTGGTCATCATATCTTTTAGCATTTTCTCTGATTTCCTGGCGAATAAGAGCTCTATCTTCTTTCATATCTTCTCGAACAAGATCAATCTCCTTTCGTACAAGATCAAATTGCTCTTTCATATCTGTTCGTACAGAGGTGATTTGTTCCTTCATATCTGCCCGAACAGAATTAATTTCTTCTTTCATGTCTGTCCGTACACTACTAATCTCTCTATGAACAGAAGTTATCTGTTCTTTCATATCTGCCCGAACAGAATTAATTTCTTCTTTCATGTCTGTCCGTACACTAC
>CAYOCE010000070.1:2822-4565 GCA_964402405.1 uncultured Hyphomicrobiales bacterium
TAATCTCTGTATGAACAGCTGTGACTTGTTCTTTCATGTCTTCTCGAAGTATTTTGAAACTATGAGAAAAAACATACCATAGCCCAGTAGACAGAGTACCTAGTAGTACCGCCATGCTTCCTAGAGTTGCTAAAAAATTAGTCCAGTCCATTTTACATCCTATAAATTTTTCCAGTTTTTTATACACGTATAACAACAATTAAGCTACAGCATAATTATTTTGCATGCAACAGAAATTTTCTCGTGAATACGGAAATTTGTATCTTTTGAAGTTATTTCTATGTCAAATAAGTAAAAGTGTTTGAATTTTTATATATTTGTTGTATAATTAAATAAAAACGGGAGGATATAAAATGAAAAAATTCCAGGGATTACTAGGATCCGTACTTATTCTATGCTCCACTATGATGGTTTGCAACGGAAAATTGCTAGAGTCCCCAGTAATTGCAGGGGAATCTTCTGTAAGGATTGAGGCTGAGCGCCAAGAATTTGCTATGCTGACCAAGGTATTTGGCAAAGAACTCCAACATATGACCCCTGAACAACGTAAACATGCTGATCGATATATACTGGATCTAATAGAAAAACGCCTTAAACCTGGATCTGCAGAAGAAGATCATCTAAGACTTTTAGTTCATAAAGAACTTTCAACCGTATCAGAAGCTGATGCTATTAAATATGTGGAAGAAAAATTAACGCCAAAAAATAAATTATTTACAGAATTTGCTCTTTCTCTTAAATCCCTGGGTATTAATTTAGACGAGATGAGAGAGCGTTTGGATTCCCAAGAGTATGAAAAACTTGTAGAACTGTTAGAATTAAGACTAAGAAATGATTCAAAGGTAGGCCCCGGTACATCATCCCGTAAGGAATTGAATGTGTTGCTTCAAAAAGGGGGGTTTCATGGATCAATTCCTGGAGGCCAGGAATTAGAAAAACTTCTTAATCGCACCCAAAAACACACACCCACTCCGCGGGAACAGCTTGCTAAAAGTCAAGCCTTAGAAGCAGCTGCTCAAGCTACTGTTGAAGCTCATAAAGCTACTATTAAGGCTAATGAAGCTAAGGCTTTGCAAGTAGATGAAGAAAAGGTACTAGAAGAAGATCCATCTTTGAAGAAACTTTTGAATAAGCCTTTGCAACCTGAAGAACAACATGTTTTAGATCTCGTTTTAAGTGAAGAAGAGCAAAAACTGTTAACTTCTGAAGACAAACGTCTCTTTATTAACATTTTGCGTAAGCATTTTGGGGATGCACAGAAAAAAGGAACAAAATTATCCCCTGCTAAAGAAGCTACCAGACGGTTAATTATCGAAAAAGCAGCTCATAGAAATCCAGAGGCTGTTGAAATTATTCAAGAATTGATTAACTTACTCGCCTCCCATCAAATGGAACTACAAGAACAAGTTATTGGAGGGGCCGGATATAATCGAGAAGGGTTAAAGAAACATGAGGAGGCCCTTATCGCGCACATAGAAAAAGGCAAGCTCAGTGAAAAGCAGAGAAAGCTTCTGAACGAATACTTTGAAGAACTACATAGGTATTGGACAAAGCACCAACCAAAGACACAAGAAACACAGCAGCGTGCAGCTGGTGTAGTGACCTCAACAGCAGCATCTTCAACAACAATGTCTCCAACAGCCGCTCTAATAAGAGAAGAAATGACTGCTAGGCAAAGTGCCGCGACGACACCTTCTAATGTTTCTGCAATGCCCATGGTACCTGCAGAACCAGTTATGCCCA
>CAYOCE010000071.1:0-4558 GCA_964402405.1 uncultured Hyphomicrobiales bacterium
CGAAGGTATCTGAAATTTAACGATCTACACTTTGAAAGGCGAGGAGTATACATGGCAAAACCACTTACTTTATACATCTGTCAAGAATGCGGCACCCAGCACAACAAATGGGCGGGGCAATGCGTTGACTGCGGCGGATGGAATACTCTTAGCCAGGAATCCATCCGGGACAATGTTCCCAAGGGGTTAAAGCATGGCTCCAAAATCCCTACTCTTGAACTAGTTTCTTTAGAGGGTCATGAGGAACCGAGCCCTCGTCACAAAACTCATAACGAAGAATTTGACCGGGTCACGGGCGGTGGATTGGTTCCAGGCTCTGTCATTTTAGTTGGCGGGGATCCGGGGATTGGAAAGTCCACCCTATTACTGCAAGTCGCAGCACAACTTTCTCATCACAAAAAATGTCTTTATATTTCAGGCGAAGAAGGCGTGGAACAAATTCGCATGCGCGCGAAACGCCTGGGGGCGGAAAAGTCCCCTCTGCAGTTAGTCTCGGCCACGAATATCGGCCGCATCATGGCGACCTTGGATCACATGAATGATTGTGATCTGGTGATTATTGATTCCATCCAAACCATGTACATCGACAATATTGAATCCGCCCCAGGCACGGTGACCCAGGTGCGTATGTGCTCGCAGGAATTGATTCGCCATGCCAAGGAAAAGGGTCTGGTGATTATCCTTGTGGGACATGTGACCAAGGACGGCAGCATTGCAGGCCCCCGGGTTCTGGAGCATATGGTAGATGCAGTTCTGTATTTTGAAGGGGATCGGGGCCATCAATTCCGTATTCTCCGGTCTGTAAAGAATCGTTTCGGTGCCAGTAATGAAATTGGGGTTTTCGAGATGGTGGAAAATGGATTGATGGAGGTCAAAAACCCCTCGGAACTATTTCTCGAGGGGCGCCATGGAGATGTCAGTGGATCCGTTGTTTTTGCAGGCATTGAAGGCACCCGGCCATTGCTGGTTGAAATTCAAACCCTCGTTGCCCCCTCCCCCTTGGGAATGCCCAGACGCACGGTGATTGGATGGGATGCAGGACGTCTATCCATGGTCATTGCTGTTCTGGAAACCCGGTGTGGATTATCTTTTGCTGGCAAGGATGTGTATTTAAATGTGGCAGGGGGTCTAAAGATTTCCGAGCCCGCGGCGGATCTAGCCGTTGCATCCGCTTTAATTTCCGCCCTTTATGATATTCCCATTCCTCCCCATACCGTCGTCTTTGGCGAAATTGGGCTATCAGGCGAGATTCGTCCCGTGGGACACATCCCTGCTCGTCTAAAAGAGGCCGAAAAACTAGGGTTTAAAAATGCAATTCTTCCTCCCCAACGCAAGAAAAATGCGGTAAAATGGGATATTGATACCGTCGAAATCGATCATATTTTTAAATTGCTTCGCCAAATAAAGAGCGATAAAAAGACCTAAAGGACCTACCATGCACCTCATTAACTATCTTGATATTGCCATCATCGTCATCTTCCTAATCATCACCATCATGGGATGTATTGTGGGATTTACGGGCAAGATCCTATCCATCATCGGATGGGGACTTGCGGGTACAGGGACATTTTATTTGTATCCTTACGGCAAACCCATTGCCCACCAATGCATTGAAAACCCTTTGATTGCAGATGTAACAGCTGGGGGGGTCATCTTTTTGATTCTGTTGGTTTTCTTTTTGATTGTGGCCAAAATGGCCGCAAATGTGGTGAAAAAAAGCCCCCTAAGTTTTCTGGACCGTAGTTTGGGGATGTTCCTGGGGATGTTCCTGGGAATTTCGTTTCTAAGCTTGATGACCCTTAGCCTGGATTTTTTAATTCCTCAATCTCAATTCCCCGATATTGTTAAGCAATCCAAACTGTATCCTTTCCTGAAAATAACGGCCGATTATCTGGAACGGAGAATTCCTGGCGTGGTGAAGAAAAAGATAGAAGAAGTGGGCGGTGAAGTTCATCAACAAACCCAAGAAATTGCCCAGAAAGCTACCCAGGAAATTGTTGAAGAGGAGCAAATAGAGGGCGAGAAAGACATGTACCAGGTGATTAAAGAGTTTGCAGATTGATTTTAGTCAGGCTGACGTCCCAGACAGCGTTTTTCCACTAACTAAGATACCTTCTTAGGCTCCACTTTAGGCTCTATCGTTGGCAGTAGGTTTTTGGAAGTGAGTAGATTGTAAGTATCCTGATACCAAGGGTTCCCCGGGAAGTTATACCCCATCACGGCTGCGGTAGCGAGGGCCTGCTTGGTCATTCCCAATCCCACGTAGATTTCCACCGTACGATGCAGCGCCTCAGGCACATGGGAGGTGGTTTGATATTTTTGAATCACGTTTTGAAAGCGAAGCAAGGCAGATAAGGGAACCTGATACGTTTGATAGAATCGACCAATTTCCATATCCTGACCTGCTAAATGCTCGTACGCCAAATCTAATTTAAACTTGGCATCCTTAGCATAGGATGACCTGGGGAATTTTTTGATCACATCTTGAAAGGCATGCATCGCCTTATAGGTCATGTGCTGATCCCGGTTTACCCCTGCAATCTGTACATAATAACACATGGCTAACAGATAATGCGCATAAGCGATATCCTTATGCCCTGGATGCATCTTAATGAAATTCTCGAGGGTCCCCACGCTGTCCACATATTCCCCTGCCTCAAAATACGCATAGGCTGACATTAATTCAGAGCGGGTTGCCCATGTTGAAAAGGGATATTGACGTTGAACATCCTCAAATGCCTTGGCGGCCTTTTTGTATTCCTTTGCGGTGACCATGTCCATGGCCTTATTATAAATAACCTCAACGGGTTTCCCTTCGAAATCCTCGGTCTTTTCTTCGGCACATCCGATTAATCCAAGACATAAAACCAATGGGAAAAACCTTGAGGAAATCAATTTTTTTTGGCTGACGTTCGTAGAAAAAACCATGGTTGGGCATATCCTTATTACATTGGCAAGAAATCTAGTTATGAAAATAGCAGCTATTGTTCCATCTGCAAAGGAAATTTTTTAGGCTCTCTACCCATTCCCCTCCACTCGAGCCTTTTTCTCCGTATCATAAAACTTCACCCCGATGATATCCCCAGGATGCAGTTGATTTCCTAGCTTTATGACTTCTCCGCGATCATTTTTAACCAAGGCAAATCCGCGTTTCAAAGTGCCTTCAACCGAATACCCAGCCAGCTGGGCGGATAGATGCTGCAAGCGCCCCTGCCATCCGTTTTGCAAGCTTTGAATTGACTGCCTTAGTCGATGATTCAAAAACTCAAGGCGTTCTTGACTTTGGGTTAATCTAGGGATAGGCGATTTAACCTGAAGATGCCCAATTCTAAAGGCCTTATCCCGAAATAGGTACTGTATTGCTTTTGACAAACGCTCAGCCTTATCATCCAGAAATTGCGCCTTTTCCTCCACCAATCTTTGGGGAGTCTTCAGAAGGCGCCCATACCCGGATACTAGAGACTGTCTTTCCCCAATAAACCTCTGCCATCCTTTTAAAAGTCGATTATCAAGACCCGATAGCTGCACTAACAAATCCCTTAGAACCGGCACAGCCATTTCAGCTGCGGCCGTTGGAGTGGGGGCGCGCCGATCGGAGGCATAATCAATCAGAGTTGTATCTGTTTCATGGCCCACCGCTGAAATAATGGGAATACTAGAGGCCGCAACTGCCCGGACCAAGCCTTCATCATTAAAGGCCCACAGGTCTTCAAGACTGCCGCCGCCTCGGGCAATGATAATCACATCAGGGGTAGGGATATGATCCGGCAAGCTATGAAATCCCGCAATCGCCGTAATAATTTCCTGAGATGCCCCTTCTCCTTGCACCGTGACAGGCCATACCAATACAGGCAAGGGAAAACGATCACCCAGGCGATGAAGGATATCGCGAATTACCGCGCCCGTTTCAGACGTAATCAGGCCAATGGATCTGGGAAGAAAGGGGATAGGCTTTTTGCGCGCCGTGTCAAACAAACCTTCCTGCTGTAGCTTTTGTTTACGCTCCTCTAATAACTTTAAGAGGGCGCCAACCCCAGCAGGTTCTAGGGATTCAATAATGAACTGGTACTTAGACCTGCCTGGATATGTTGTAATCCGCCCTCGGCAAATTACCTCCAACCCTTCCTCGGGCTGATGCTTTAGTTTATCTGCCACCCCGCGCCAACAAATAGCATCCAATACAGCCTCGGAATCCTTCAGCGATAAATACAAATGCCCCGACGTATGACGTTTCAGACCAGAAATTTCACCCTTGATGGAAATGCTTTGAAACCGATCCTCAAGGGTGCGTTTGATCGCCGATGATATTTCAGAAACTGTATAGGTTTTAGGTTGAATAAGAGGCGTGTCAAACATATATTCATCTTTCTTTTGCTAGCGACCCCCACGGAGATGAGGACCCATACAGCAATTGTATACTCTAGGTCTTATATTTCTTATACGCCCTTGAATTCTATTTTTCAACAGGGTGCGAATACGAGAGATCCAAATAGATGGGTGTAGCGAGATCGCGCCACGCACCACAGCATATCCGGTAGGCAAAACCCTGAAGAGCATT
>CAYOCE010000072.1:0-4324 GCA_964402405.1 uncultured Hyphomicrobiales bacterium
ACCAACCCCTGAATACGATCCGGCCGCAATTGCGCCAGATGCAACATCAACCATCCCCCCATGCTGGATCCCACCACAATCTGGGGACCCTGGGTTACATGATCTAAAATAGAGATAGCATCCTCCAACCATGTTTGCAACGTACACTTGGGAAATTCAGTCGATGATTCCCCATGTCCCCGATAATCAAAACACGTATAGGAAAAATCATTGGCCTGGGCGAACTCCATAAATCCCATAGCCTTGGTCCCCTGCATATCTGCCCTAAATCCACTGAGGAAAAGAATCCCCGGTTTTTTGGTTTTGGATGTATGGGTTTGATACATTAAGTATTCGTTGTTAGTAAGTTCTAGTTTGCTCATGTGTTTTTTCCTTGTTGCTTTACATTTTTTCAACTACTTCGATCTCTCTCAGACCACCCCGGCGAAAGCCGGGGTCCAAGAGAGCCAGTAATATTCAATGCCTCTCCCGCGTTAGCGCTGCATGGACCCCGGCTTTCGCCGGGGTGGTTAGGATTATAGGACTCTCCCCCCTCACACCGAAAAGGAACTACCACAACCGCAGCCTGAATTGGCATTGGGATTTTTGATGGAAAAGGAGGATCCGATCAAATCCTCTACAAAATTTAGTTGAGCCCCTTTTAAAAAACCAAAGGAAATAGGGTCAATGGCCACTTGGGCACCCGCGTCTCCAAAAAGTAGATCATCTGGTTTACTGGCTGACTCAAAGGTGAAGACATACTGAAATCCCGAGCACCCTCCCCCTTTAATTTGGATGCGAAAAACACGATGCCTCCCTTCTTTTTCATTAAGGTACCTAATTTGGAGTTTAGCAGGTTCAGAAATTAGAAAATTTTCTTCCATTTGTTATCCTTTGAAGTATGGTGGGCATATGAATGTTTATCATTATTACAGCCAAAAAATCCAGGATATTTTACCTGAAACCCGAATACCCATTAATCCTGGGGATTTTCATGCCTGTCATTTTTATGGGGACTTGTCTCTACCGCTGGCAAAATATGGGGGGTTGAATCAACCTCTAGATGTCACGTCCCTTTATGAAGATCCCTTTACTCTAACAGCAGAAATTCAAAATGGATTTTTAAATTTAACGTTTAAGCCCGAGCTTTGGCATCACAAGTTGGATCTATTTTTAAATTTTCACAAAAAATTGATAGAAAAAAAACAAGATTATACGGATGATTTGATGAAGCAATCAGATAAAAATGATCAATTCATTCTATGGAGTGCCCATATTTTTATTGAAACTGTTCAAAAATATTTTAATAAAACTTTTAATTCAAATTTTTTGCTTTATAAAAATAATCAATTTCAATACTTGACTACAAAAGCCGAGCTTGCCATGATAGCGACGCTTGCTCTTTTAGTATGGGACCAACCTAGGGATAGTCGTCATGATGCCCTCCCTAAGATTCTCAAGGCATATAACGCATTGCGCTATAAGATGACCTCTCCGGATACAGTGTTACGGTTTATAGACCCTAATTGTCAGGAGTCCAGTCATGCAAAGGTATTACTATTAACAGCAATTGATTTAACATTAGTTCAACTGACAAAGGAAAAACGATTATGAGCAATAACCTATGGAACCAAGATAACTACGATCCTAAAAGAGTCCGCGAAGTGGAAGTTTGTTGGTGGAGCTCTCGCCCCGCCATTATTGCCGTCGCTGCAGTTGTGGTGGTGTTAATAGGATTAATCGTGTATTACGCCTTTCAAGATAGTAATTCCTCTGGCTCTGGTACCGAAGTCCCTGTCATCGAAGCAGGGGAGACTCCTGTACGCGAACGCCCTGAAAACCCCGGTGGATACACTGCCCCAGATCAGGATAAGCAAATCTATGAAACCATTACATCCGGAGGAAAAGAAGCCAAAGCCGAACAATTATTGGCAGCCCCCGAGGAACCTCTGCCTGCCCCTACAATTGTTATGGACTCTGTCGAGGAAGAAGGGGCACCCTCTGAAAATGTTGGGGGATCAAAATCTTCTGCCATTGACCCACAACAAGTAACCATTCAAGAAAAGGATGTGGAAGGCATTATACCTAAAGCAAAATCCAAAGGTTCTGTTAAATCTGGAAAGAAAGAAACAGCCGCAAAGTCTGGGCACAAAGCTCAGCTAGCATCTCTAAAGTCAGAGGCGGCCGCTAAAAAAGAATGGAAACTCCTCCAAAAGCGATATGCCAAGGAATTAAAGGGATTGAAAATGTCCATTGAGAAAATTTCTTTAGGCAAAAAAGGAACTTACCATCGATTGTATGTAGGTCCCTTCAAAACCAAAGCCGACACTAAGTCCTTCTGCAAGCGCCTTACAGCTAAAGGCGGGCATTGCTTGGTGTAGAAGGGAATCTCTCACTCTCCCAAACACAGCTGTTGGGGGGGGATCCAAGCATGAGGTATGTCGACTGTAATTTCATGATGGAGGGCCTCTTCCCCTGCAAGGCTTAGCAGCTCGATTTTCAGATCTGTGGGAACGGTTTTTAGATTTGCTACCAAATCTTCCTGGGAAGCAACAAACATTCCCCGCACATGGGCTATCTGCTGATCTGTTTGATTCGTGATTTCAATGTGTTTGACTAGATGATCAGCAGTCAATTTCTTGGGATCCGTAATCCCCTGTTGTGGCAACTGATGATCAAAAGGATGATAGGCAATCCCGGAAGGTGTTTTAGGGAGACTTGTATCTGGTATGTCTCCCTTATTTTTCCCTATAGAAGATGCCATTGCAATTTTTGCATACCTACTATCTGTGGCCCCCTCCCATGTAAAATCATAGGCAACAACCTTTCCAACAACCTCCTTCCCGGGAAGACGACTGTCTTTTAAGCGCATCATATGATCACAGGATACATCCAGCGCCATTTCCAGAGGAACCTTCACAGAAATATGAACACACCGACTACTGGCTGCCAAATACGCCCGGGCCATTTCCATGGCGTGATGGACAGCCTCCCCCCCTCGCGGTATGGTGAAAAAGCTGGACCGCGCTTGATCCCCCAAGGCGCTATTATCCCGTAGAGCATGCTCCCAATCGGCATAGTCCTGATAGAATGTCTTGGCACTTTCATGATCCCGTGTACATTGGTAAACAGAATCTCCAAAACGCACGTAATCTCCCTGCTTATACGGCTGATGGACTTTCCAATAGGGTGTTTCCGGATCTTTAGTGATATCCTGCAAGCGTATTTTAAGAACTTTATGTCGCCCTGCTTCCTGATTCTGGTGACAACTCAGCAACGGCTGCACCCCGTTATAAATGGTGAATCGTAAGGTTTCCAGGCGTTTTTGTTCATATTTCCAATTCAGGCACAGGTCGATTTCATATTTATGGGAGATCGCTTCAATTTTAGGTTCTTCCTGTAAGGTAATAGGCCTGCTGCCCACAAGATTCAAATTACTTTTGACCATTCGATATCCCGTTTCATGCAATCCGCTCACCATGTGTTGCCATTGCTTTGAAAACCTACCCCCTGTGAGCGTATGGATTTCGCCGTTTTCAAGATGCCGCTTGATTTTAGAAGTAATATCGCAAAATCCTCTGGCTGATTGAACCCATTCTGCTGTTAGCTCAACCGAGATAGCCCTGAAGGGAATATTCTTCACAGAAATCCGGAGGCTATCTCGGATGAATTGATCCCCAATATCCAGCATGTATCGTCCTTCTAGGATATCTGAGAAAACAATATTTCCATGATCTCGGAACCAATGGGGAAGTTGGGAACGGGCATCTAGGATTTCCTGGGGATTATCTTGGTCTTCCTCAGCCATAAAAAGGGGATCGAAATAGGGAGGTTGCTTTAAGGCTATCAGGGCCTCCTTAAAGGCGTTTGCATCCTCAGGGCCTTCGCGGCTGAATTCAATCGTGGTTGTTTCTCCCTCTATCACCAAGGGCATGGCCACCACATATCCTTCAAAAATCAAAGATGGAGGATTATGATCCCTCTCAACGGCAATAAAGGCCCTGGATTTGCGATTCTTTGCCAGGAGGCCAACCCTTGGATTTTTTATCTCCACTAGTGCCTTGGGGAATTCTCCCTCTTTGTGGGAGATTCTTAGATTAAAAACGGCTTCGTCCTCGCGATTGTGAATCTTGGGATCAAAAGTTTCTTGGGAGTCTACCCACGCAAAATATAGTTTTGTCATTTTTTTTCTCTCTCCTTTGTTGATGGAGAAAAAGACAATGGCGTGGAATTAGAGGAAGCGGACCAAGAGGGCTATTAATGGCCTTTTTGTGGCCATAGCACAGGGGGGATGCCAATCCTCACACTGTTATCCTGAGCCGAAGGCGTATAGCCGAAGATCAAG
>CAYOCE010000073.1:0-2374 GCA_964402405.1 uncultured Hyphomicrobiales bacterium
CGTCATTTTGACCAGATGGTTTGTCCATGTGGTCATTTTGAGCAGATGCATTTGCCCCTGTTTCTAGAGCCGATTTTCTGAACTTATACATGGGAAAACTATAGGCAAAAAAATAGAGTAGATGTTTCCATCTACCCTACAAGTCTAACAGGGAGGCTTTACGTCTTGGGAGACGTAAACACGGGATCAATAAAGATCCCAATTTTCCGGGCCTTGCGCCTAGAAAATGGTACTGTGTGAAAATCACACTAGAAACTTAAAGTTAATATAGTGGTTTTTTTCCATTTGAAAAGGGAAAAAATACACTTTTGCTATGCAAAGTTCGCATATCAGGGAAATTATACAAGTTCTTCAAAAAATTAGGGGGTTAAAAAAAATTTTGTTTTTCCTGAATAATTTAGGATGTGCCTTCGTTTAGAGACGTAAAGTTTCCACTTTTTGAACATTGACAATACCTTGTGCGCGAGTTAGAAAGGATAATACTTCATAATGCGGAGGGGTGGCCGAGTGGCTGAAGGCAACGGTTTGCTAAACCGTCATACGGTCTAAAGCTGTATCGAGGGTTCGAATCCCTCTCCCTCCGCCATCCGCCGTCGCGCGGAACGCGCTATGGCGTGATGTCACGACGTAGCTTTAGCGAAGTCGGACCATACGATTATGTATTTTGTTTATTCTATAAAAAGTGAAAATCATCCAGATCGCTATTATGTTGGCATTACACATGATGTTGAGCGTCGACTAGTAGAACATAATGCTGGAAAATCAATACATACAAATAAGTTTAAGCCTTGGAAGTTATTAGTTTATATTGCTTTTTTTGAGAAATATTTAAAAACTGGCTCTGGTAGAGCTTTTTGTGAAAGACATTTTTAGACCTACACATAAAGATTAAAGCCCGAGATAAAACAATGGGGGTTCGGGCCGAAGCGAAGCTGAGGCAACGCCGCAGGCGGTAATCCCTCTCCCTCCTTACGAAATAAAATCCCCCTTTACTTCCCCCCAAAAGTTATGTAAAAATGAAGTATGACTTCAAAATTGCATAGAAATGTTCCTCGAGATATGGCAGCGGAGCTTCAAAGTTTAGGGAAGCAATATCCTGTTGTGACGATCTTAGGGCCGCGTCAGTCGGGAAAAACAACCCTAGTACGGGATGTATTTCCAGAAAAGATGTATATTAATCTTGAGGACCCAGATACACGGGAGCAGGTGGAATATGACCCTCGGGGCTTTTTAGAACGTAATCCTGAAGGGTTAATTTTGGATGAAATTCAAAACGTCCCCAAACTTCTTTCCTATATTCAAGGGATTGTAGATAAGGATCAGAAAAATGGTCAGTTTATTTTAACAGGCAGCCATCAACCCCTGTTATCTCAAGGAATCAGCCAATCGTTGGCGGGGCGCACTGCTATTCTAAATTTACTCCCCTTGTCTTGTCATGAACTGCAACAAGCTCAATCATCTGATGATCTCTATCAGACTTTATACAAAGGGTTTTACCCCAGGATCTACAAAGATGATTTGGACCCCACCAAGTTTTACCGAAACTATGTGGAAACCTATCTAGAGCGCGATGTGCGCCAAATGATCAATATAAAAGATTTGCGTCAATTCCAGGTTTTTTTAAAGCTATGCGCCGGTCGAATTGGACAATTGCTAAATATGAATAGCTTGGCAACAGAGGTTGGCGTTTCCAGTCATACCATTAAAAACTGGATGAATATTTTAGAGGCTTCGTATGTCATCCATATTTTACAACCCTTTCATGTGAACATCAGCAAGCGCCTGATTAAATCCCCTAAACTTTATTTTGTGGACCCAGGGCTTGCTTGCTTTTTATTGGATATCCGAGATCCACAACAAATAGAAAGGGATCCCCTAAGAGGCTCCTTATTTGAAAATCTTGTAGTTATGGATTTAGTAAAAACAAATTTGAATTACGGGCTCGAGAAAAAATTTTATTTTTACCGAGACAGCAATCACAATGAAATAGATATTGTTTACAAAAATGGAGAATTTACAGGGATTGAAATTAAATTGTCTCAGACCTTTCAAAAGTCTTTTTTGAAAGGCTTAGACCATATTGAAATTGGCATTGATCAAGGTTTTGTTGTTTACACAGGGCAGGAAAGTGTTCTATCTGATAAACGAAAACTTCTAAACTATCGTGATACGCGTAATAT
Source organism: uncultured Hyphomicrobiales bacterium (assembly GCA_964402405.1). GTDB lineage: Bacteria > Pseudomonadota > Alphaproteobacteria > UBA7879 > UBA7879 > CAYOCE01. The sequence goes on from CAYOCE010000073.1 coordinate 2,181, forward strand.
TCTAAAGGAGCCCCTAAAATGACCCCTGGCATCTATCAGCATTACAAAGGCAAATTGTATCAAGTGATTGGCGTTGCGCGCCACAGCGAAACCCTGGAAGAATTGGTTGTGTATCAAGTGCTATATGGAGATTATGGATTGTGGGTGCGGCCCCTCAAGATGTTTCAAGAAGATGTTATTATAGATGGCAAGAC
>CAYOCE010000073.1:2474-4276 GCA_964402405.1 uncultured Hyphomicrobiales bacterium
GGGGCGGCAGGATTGATGGCGGCGGTGCAGGCAGGAAAGCGGGGTCGAAAAACCCTGTTGATCGAGCACACCAATAAAATTGGCGAGAAAATCAGGATCTCAGGCGGGGGGCGATGTAACTTCACGAATCTACATGCTTCTCCCCAAAACTATATCTCCCAGAATCCCCATTTTATAAAATCAGCCCTGGCCGGCTATAACCAGCATGACTTTATCAAGCTGATTGAATCCTATGGGATAGCCTATCATGAAAAGACTCTGGGACAGCTGTTTTGCGATGGATCCTCCAAGCAGATCATCAACATGATGCTGGATTTATGTAAGCAACATAACGTTGAAATCAAAATGAATTGCAGTGTTAGCGATATCTCTAAAAAAGAAAATTTTGAGGTTCATACCAATGAAGGCCTGCTCACAAGCCAGGCGGTGATTATCGCCTGTGGGGGACTGTCCATCCCGCAAATCGGGGCCAGTGATTTTGGCTATCGAATGGCCAAGAAATTTGGGCTGAAAATTGTTCCCACGCGCCCTGCCCTGGTGCCTTTGATCGTGAAAGATACCGAACGTGCCCTATTTACGGACCTGAGTGGTGTTTCCAATCCATCCGTTGTTAGCTACAAAAAGACCAGCTTTGCGGAGAATATTTTATTCACCCACAAAGGCCTCAGTGGCCCTGCGATCCTACAGATATCCTCGTATTTAGAAAAATTTAGTGATATGGAGATCCTCATTAATCTATTGCCAGAGCTTGATTTAAACACCCAATTTCTGGAGGATAAAAACAGCAAACAAACCGTGGCAAGTTACCTAAAGCCCTATTTAACCAAACGCCTAATTGATCATTTATCTGTAAACCCCGATTTTGCAAAATCCCTGACGGATTTGAAAAAAGAAAACCTACTATCCATTGCGGAACATCTGCATCATTTCAAAGTCACAATCAGCGGTAGTGAAGGGTATCAAAAGGCCGAGGTTACAGTAGGCGGTGTGGATACAAATGAACTCTCCTCCAAAACCATGGAATGCAAAAAGGTCCCAGGCCTATTCTTTAGCGGCGAAGTGGTGGATGTCACGGGTTGGCTGGGAGGCTATAATTTCCAATGGGCCTGGTCCTCTGGGTTTGCTGCAGGGAATGGGTGTTGATATTTAATAATTTCTAAACCCAAAAGATTGTCATCCCGGGCCCCGAGCTTTAGCGAGGGAGAGCCGGGACCCAGGGATTATGGGAGGACGTCTCGCCACGGCGAAGCCTTTGGCGTAGCCGGGAGTCCTCACCTTATTTTTTTCTTATAAAGTGATGGCTGCGCCATCCCATTTGTGCTGGGTCCCGGATCTTTGCTGGTGCCCCTTCGGGGCCCTGCGCTTCGTCCGGGATGACAGCGTTTTGAGCCTTTTAACGATGAACTAATTCTCTTGACTGAAATATCAAAAATGATATACTCTACAATCAAGGAGATAAAAAATGACCCAAGAGTTTGAAGCCTTCAAAAAGGATGCGCTAAAGGATCCATTGGTTGCTGCTGAATATAACAAGCTTAAATCAGAATATGCGATCGCCGCCGCCTTAATTCGCGCACGAGTAAGTGCGAAGATGAGCCAAGCAGAAGTGGCAAAGGAAATGCATACATCCCAATCCCATATTGCTCGATTAGAAAGTGGAGAGCATTTACCAAGCCTCAAGACCATTCATAAATATGCCGATGCGGTTAAACTCCCCATTCGTCTGGAGATTTATCCTAGCTAACCTTTCTTTGCCACTCTCACTAAGAAAAGATAGATAATTATCTTTTCTTAACGATCTT
>CAYOCE010000074.1:0-4251 GCA_964402405.1 uncultured Hyphomicrobiales bacterium
GTGGCCCACCGGTTGTCGACTTTGTTGAATATGGATCGGATTTTAGTATTTGATAAGGGGCGGATTATGCAGGACGGTACGCATCAAGATTTGTTATCCGCAGATGGACTCTATAAAACCCTCTGGAGTACCCAAGTGGGCGGATTCTTGCCAGAGAAGCGGTGAGAGAGGGGAATAATATGAATCATTCCATTAACTCGCCACGGCATACCCATGGCGAATCACTGGAATGGGTTGAAGGTTGCTTTTACCGTTGGATTAAAGAATCGAACACCAACGACATAGTATGTATACTGGCCAGAACAGCGCACCAAAAACTCTTTTCACACTTTCACTCAAACAACTCTTCCAAGTAAAATCTTCATTTTTCTCTTCATCATTATCAAGAAGTAGTCTACCTTGCCCTTGATCATTTGAAGCTTCTAAAATCTCATCTTCTTTTTCAGCTACAGAAATAGTATAAATCTGACTTTGAGACTTTTGATTTGTTGAACTTTCCACCACTGTTGCGACAGTTGAATTTAAAAGAGGAGGGTGGATAGTCGTGGCTCCATGGGGTCTGGGAATATTTGTGGTCCCATCTGAGTTTGCTAATTGACTTATAAACTGTCTAGTATAGGCACGCGTATGGTCCTGATTTAATTCTATGCTACTATCCATTGCGATAGAAGAAATAGAAAATACAGATAAAGAAATCATAGTTAAAATTTTTATTTTCATAATTTTCTCCAAAATAAATACATCGTTCATGTATCTTATTTGGGTATTAATTATGAATTTTCAAGTGTATTATTAAAATAATTTTAAATACGCGAATTAATTATTTTTTACGGTATTATTAGAAAGCGCTCGTGCAACCTGATAAATTTATGGACTATTGTTAAAAAATTCAAAACCCTGTCAGCTTAATCTAGCTTTATAGACCATTTTTGTCAGGGGTGATCCATAAGATGAAAAAAACAGATAATCAACTCCGTCCAAACAACTTCTCGATATCTTTCTTATGTAACTTCACATAAGTAGGCCGGCCGTGATTACATTGGCCTGAATACGGGGTAGCCTCCATTTGACGTAGTAAGTCATTCATTTCAGAAATATTTAGACGCCGTCCGGCCCGGATGCTGGAATGGCAGGCCATGGTCCCTAGAGTTTCCCCTAGATGCTCCTTCAGGCTGAAGGCAGCGCCGTGCTCCACCAATTCCTCGGCCAGGTTCCGCACCAATTGCACCATATTCCCCTCCCCTAATAGCATAGGGGTTTCCCGGACCAGGATTGTATTTTGACCAAAAGGTTCAATGACGAGTCCCAGGGACTCTAGTTCCTGTTGATGTTGGATCAACAGGGCAAATTGTTGCTCGGTCAATGTCACAACCTCAGGAATCAATAGAATCTGTCGACGAACCCCTTGGGATTCAATTTCTGTTTTCATCTGCTCATACACCAGACGTTCGTGGGCCGCATGTTGATCCACAATCACTAATCCATCCTCTGTTTGGCTGATGATGTAGGTGTCATGAATTTGGGCCACAGCGGCACCCAAAGGATAGGAAAGATGGACATCTTCCGCCTCCTGATGCCGAGCGGAGGGGAGAGGAGCCATTTCAGACAAACCAGGGGCTTGACTGCCCCCAAATCTAAGGACATTTGGGGATGGAGCTACTCCATAGGTGCCCGTGGACCTAGCAGAATCGCGTACATTTAAACTGCTGGCAGCCGCAAAGTTTCCAAACTTTTGTTGCAGGGGTGGGGCGGTAAAATATTGAGTAGCCTTATCGCTGATGGTTGTTGAGGTTTGATGGGCCCCTTGATCTAGCCCCTGCCGAATGCCTTTGATCATCAGGGACCGAACTAACTGCTGATTGCGAAAACGCACCTCGGCTTTGGCGGGATGCACATTCACATCCACATATTGAGGAGGCACGTTCAGGAATAGACACAGCAAGGGATGGCGATCACCCGCCAAATAATCCTGGTAGGCAAATCGGATGGAGCTCGCCAAAACCTTGTCCTTCACCGGACGTCCATTCACAAACAAAAACTGCATGTCCGTTGTGGAGTTATTCAGGGTGGGGAGGCCCACATATCCTTTGATTTCATGGGCTTCCTCGATTAACTCCACCGACATGGCATTTTGCTTGAAATCCCGGGCCATGATTTGATCGAGTCGCTCCAAAGGCGTTGAAACCGCCTCCAAATTCAAGAGGATTTTCTGATCATTCTTCAACGAAAAAGCAATCTCTGGGTGGGCGATGGCTAGGCGATGGACGATGTTCAAAATATGATGGGTTTCGGTTTGGGGGCTTTTCAGAAATTTCAGCCGGGCGGGGATGGCAAAAAATAAATCCCTGACCTCAATCGTTGTTCCAACAGGATGGGGGGCTGGGGAGCGTTCAGATTTTATACCCCCATCCACCTTGATTTGCCAAGCCATATCTTGACCTTCAGGACGGCTGGTAATCGTGACGCGACTGATGGCCGCAATAGAAGGCAAAGCCTCCCCCCGGAATCCCAATGTGTGGATATTAAACAAATCATCTTCAGGAAGTTTTGAGGTAGCATGCCGCTCTAGGGCCAATTCCAAATCATCTGCAGTCATCCCACATCCGTTATCCGTGATGGATATGAGGCTCGCGCCCCCATCCCGAATCACCACATCGATTTTGGTTGAGCCTGCATCGATGGCATTTTCCACCAGTTCCTTGATAACAGAGGCGGGGCGTTCAATGACTTCGCCGGCCGCGATTTGGTTAATCAGATTTTCCGAGAGTTTGCGAATCTTTGCCATGGGTTAAGATTTCTCCAAATACTGACGAGCCAAGATTTTGCCTTCCTCGACCGCCGGCTGATCGAAGGGGTTCACATAGATCAAATGGGCAGCAAACACTGTCTCCAGCATGAAATGCATCATCAGGGCCCCGAGGGATTCCTCGTTAATCTGATCAACCTTAATCTCCCGAACGGGGCGGTTATTATTCATCAAGGTTTGAAGGGTCGCCTGTTGTTCAGCAAACATCAAATCTCCCAAGGTTTTTCCCTTAATGTAGCTATTTCCAATGATATCTTCAGAAAGGGGGACGCCCTGATGACGATAATCTGTGGTGATCAGGGTGAATACTTTATCCCGGGGGCCATCCAAATAGAGTTGTAATTGACTATGCTGATCCACTGTTCCCAGGGCATTAACAGGAGTTCTGCCTTTGCCGTCTTTCCCAAGGCTTTCCGCCCATAATTGACGCCACCACTGGGAGAATATATTTAAACGATCCATGTAAGGCATCAGGACATCCGTATATCTATATTGATATTGAAAAGTCATCACGACGGCGGCCCCAACAGCTGGGGGACAATCTCGAAAGGATTTAGCGTTTAACAAGGTCTCCAGAACAGAGGCTGCCCCTTTGCGGACCTTTACCACATCAACCCCTGCAATCATGGCAGGTAACAACCCTACCAATGACAAGACGGAATACCGCCCGCCCAAATTTGGGTCATGATCTAAACACTTAATATTAAACTTATTCGCCAGATTTTTTAAGGTGGATTTTTTATCCTCTGTAATCACTAAAAAGTACGAGGGATCAAAGAGTTTCTGCGTTTGATAGAGCTGAAGGCACGTACAAAACTGCATGATGGTTTCAATGGTTTCTCCAGATTTTGAAATAACCATGAATTTGGTTTTCTGTAGATCTAAAGATTCTATGACTTGCTGAAAACTATAGGGATCCACATTATCCAAGAAATGAAGACGGGGGGCTGTGGATGTTCTAAGGGCACATAAGGCCTGCCCCCCTAAACTAGATCCCCCTGTCCCCAGAATCACCACATCTGAACAGTCTTGGAAAGTTGTACTGATACTTTTCAAAGCCTCTATATCATCCGTTCTATGGGGTAGGGTTAAAAAGGGGAGGGTCCCTTTTTCATAGGCCTCCTTTAGAGCACCTATTTTTTCTTTGAGGGACAGAGAATGATGGGCATCCAGTATCGCAGGGTCCAACCCCTGATCCCCAATCTTAGAATCAAAACAGCCGTTAATATCCTGGTGGTACAACATGTGGCATTCCTTCTAAAAAACCTTTGAAATTTCCCCTAAACCATACGTATTTTTGCAAAATAATACAATTCAAAAATGACCTTTGTTCACCTGTGAACCATCCCGTCGTACTACGCACTATGGCGTGAGCTATGCCGTGGCGAGTCATCGGGGTGGCCTAAAGGCCAATTTTCATCGGGGCGACCTAAGTTGTAAAACAA
>CAYOCE010000075.1:0-3707 GCA_964402405.1 uncultured Hyphomicrobiales bacterium
TACAATGGGGCTTGTTCCTTGAAAACTTTTCCTTTGCCATTTCTTCTTTCCTTCCTTAATAAACTAAATTATCTCTAACCAATTTCTATACGCTTATTTTCCACCCAAGCGTGTCTTAATGTCCTCTACAACAGAGGGTGGCACTTGCTCGTAATGGTCAAACTGCATGGTGTACTGGGCACGACCTTGGCTCATGGACCTAAGCGTATTCACATACCCAAACATGTTGGAAAGAGGCACCATGGCATTCACCACCCGCGCATTTCCCCGCTGATCCATTCCATTCACCTGTCCACGACGACTGTTCAAATCTCCGATAATATCCCCCATATATTCTTCTGGAGTCACCACTTCGACCTTCATAATTGGCTCAAGCAACTTAGGAGCAGCCTTTTGAATGCCTTCCCTGAACGCTGCCCGACCTGCAATTTCAAACGCCAAGGTACTGGAGTCCACATCATGGTACGCTCCATCAATCAACGCTACCTTGAAGTCAATTACAGGGAATCCTGCAATGGGACCTGTTTGCATGGCAGACAAAATACCTTTTTCCACACCAGGAATGTATTCCTTGGGAACAGCACCACCCACAATGGAGTTTTTAAATTCATAAGGCGTTCCAGCAGGAACAGGCTCAAATACCAATTTCACCCGAGCAAACTGACCGGCACCACCTGATTGCTTCTTGTGGGTATAATCAACTTCTGCTGTTTTACTGATTGTTTCACGATAGGCCACCTGCGGAGCGCCCACATTGGCCTCCACTTTAAATTCACGCTTCATACGATCCACGATGATTTCAAGATGCAACTCACCCATTCCTTTGATCACTGTCTGACCTGATTCAGGATCAGAACTCACCCGGAAGGAGGGATCTTCAGCTGCAAGACGTGAAAGGGCCATACCCATTTTTTCTTGGTCAGCCTTGGTCTTAGGTTCAACCGCAACTTCGATAACCGGATCTGGAAAATCCATCCGCTCCAAGACCAATGGCTTTATGGGATCACACAAGGTATCTCCTGTTGTGGTTGCCTTCAACCCACAAATAGCCACAATGTCACCGGCACCTGCTGTTTTGATATCTTCACGGCTATTTGCGTGCATTAACAACATACGCCCCACACGTTCTTTGTTATCCTTAACCGAGTTCAATACATTTGAACCAGTCTCTAATTTACCGGAATAAATACGAATAAAGGTTAGGGTTCCCACGAAAGGGTCCGTCATAATTTTAAAGGCCAAAGCTGAAAAAGGCTCATCATCCGAGGACTTGCGAACCTCTTCTTTTTCGCCATCCAAGGAAAGGCCTGTTACAGAACCAACATCAATGGGAGATGGCAAATAATCAACAACTGCATCTAACAATGCCTGGACGCCTTTGTTTTTAAAGGCACTACCACACAAAACAGGAACGAAGGCACTTTTAATCGCGCCCTTACGGATACATTTCTTCAAATCCGCAACAGAAATCTCTTCCCCACCCAAGTATGCCTCTAGTAAAGCATCATCCTGCTCAACTGCCATTTCAACCAGCTTCGCGCGATACTCATTGGCCTTTGCCACCATATCAGCGGGGATATCATGCACATTGAATTTGGCACCCAAGGACTCTTCTTCCCAAGTAACCGCCTTCATTTGAATAAGGTCAACGATCCCGACAAAATCAGCCTCAACCCCAATAGGCAAGGAAATCACCAACGGGTTAGCCCCCAAGCGATCCACCATCATATCCACACAACGGTAGAAATTGGCCCCTGTACGGTCCATTTTATTCACAAAGCAAATACGTGGTACATTGTAACGATCCGCCTGACGCCAAACAGTTTCAGACTGAGGTTCAACCCCTGCCACACTGTCGAAAACAGCAACGGCTCCATCGAGTACCCGCAAAGATCTTTCGACCTCAATCGTGAAATCCACGTGACCAGGGGTATCGATGATGTTAATGCGGTGATCATTCCAGAAACAGGTGGTCGCCGCTGAGGTAATGGTAATACCACGCTCTTGCTCCTGCTCCATCCAGTCCATAGTGGCCGCACCATCATGAACCTCACCAATTTTATGGGAGCGTCCTGTGTAATAAAGGACACGCTCTGTCGTCGTGGTTTTACCCGCGTCAATATGGGCCATAATGCCGATATTACGATACATATGAATTGGTGTTTGCCTTGACATATTTTACTACCTTAAATTTAAATCTTAATTAATTGATTAAACCACTTATTTCAAAACCACCCCGGCGACTCGCCACGGCATAGCCGAAGGCGTAGCTGGGAAGCCAGGGCCCAAGTGCATTGAATACAACCAATGCTTTGAAAATACAATCGCCGCATGGATCCCGACTTTCGTCGGGATGGTTTGTTATGGGACCCCAACTGCGGCTAAGGTGGTTCTTAAAAAAAATTCTTCAGACTACCAACGGTAATGGGCAAACGCACGGTTTGCTTCTGCCATTTTATGGGTATCTTCACGTTTTTTAACGGCGGATCCACGACCATTTGCCGCATCCATTAATTCAGCCGCTAAACGTTCCATCATTGTTTTTTCAGAACGCTTCCGAGACATATCAATCAACCAACGAATGGCCAAAGCCTGCGCCCGTGTTGACCGAACTTCTGTTGGAACCTGGTATGTTGCCCCACCCACACGCCTGGAACGCACTTCCAAATCGGGCTTAACATTATTTAGGGCATCATGAAATAATTTCAAGGCATCCGTCCCAGAACGCTTCTCCATCAACGCCAAAGCCCCATAAAGCATATTTTCAGCTATGGACTTTTTACCTTCATACATAAGGTTGTTGGCAAACTTGGTGATAACGCAATCCCTAAATTTAGGATCTGGCAAAACTTCTCTTTTTACGGCCGCTCTACGACGTGACATATTAATTAAACTCCTTTATTTAGGGCGCTTCGTACCGTACTTGGAACGACTCCGCTTACGATCCTTAACCCCTTGGGTATCCAAACTACCGCGTAGAATATGGTAACGCACACCAGGCAAGTCCTTTACACGACCGCCACGAATCAACACAACAGAGTGTTCCTGCAAGTTGTGACCCTCACCAGGAATATACCCTGTAACCTCATGACCATTGGTTAAACGAATACGAGCAACCTTACGCAAAGCGGAGTTTGGCTTCTTAGGAGCCATCGTTGTTACACGAATACAAACTCCACGCTTTTGTGGACAAGCTTCCAAAGCGGGAACCTTATCCCGGTAAACAGGGCGAACCCTAGGCTTTCTGATCAATTGATTAATGGTGGGCATACTATAATCCTTAAATTAAATTCCAACATTCTGCTGCCTCCTTCTAAAACCAAAGGAAACAGCCCCTCCTCCTCACTATCACAGGCAAAGAAAGGCAAATTTGTCCTGGCATATTAGGTCCTATAAACCCTTTCGTCAAGAGCCATTTTTCAGAAAAATCAAAAAAAGAGGAAATTAGATTTGGAAATTGGTATTTTTTACATTAGCTTACCACCCATCAGTTATTAGGGCCACTTCATGAAAAGCTTTTAAATCATATTTATACCTTTTTTGAACCACCTCGGCAGAAGTCGGGGATCCATGGAACGCTAACGCGGGCGAGACCTTGAATGTGATTCACTCTCCTGGACCCCATCTCCCTTTATCAAAATCATCTTATTCTTTCTTTCTCTCTCTCAAGGGAAAGAGATTCATTCACGCTGATAGACCACTTTCGC
>CAYOCE010000076.1:0-3578 GCA_964402405.1 uncultured Hyphomicrobiales bacterium
TTGTGAGGTGATCTGTGATGGTGCGACGAAGCTGCCAGGTGCCTTGGAAATAAGTGTATAGGGAAAGAGGGCTCATCCTAAATTACCTTTTATGTTGATGGGTAAAAATTTAGGAGAAACAAAGGAGAGTAGCAAGCTGAATTTTGTAGATCAAAAATAAAGAAGAGGGGCCTTACCCCTCCTTCTTTTCTTTATAAAAAACGTACCTTTTTTAATCCCTCCTGAGAGGTTTATTTTCTAAAGTCTCCCAAATCATTCTGCAGTTTTGGGCTCCCTGGTAACTAGCTCCTTTGAGAATATTTTTTTCCCACCACTGCACTGCTGCCTCTCCTTCGTAAGGAAGGGGGAAATTTTGGTTATGTTCCTCACAGAGGGTTTTTGAAAATTCAAGATTGCGGGTCTCGTACCCCGCTAGTTTTGCAGCCCCAAGCATAACTTGAACAGGTGTCTTAGTGGCACAATTTTGAATTGTTCTCCACTCACAAGCTGCCAGGCACAAGGCCAACACTTTCATGTCATCACAGCTATTGCGAGTACATTTACTGTTACACATTCTTGGGGAGAAATCGTTGCGAAAAACTTTTTGCTTCAAGGTATCCAACTCACCTGCCAGGATATTTCTTCTTTCCAAAGTAGATCTATTCATGGCATGAGTACATAAATTAAATACCATAAATAAAAAGCTGTATGCTAAATATTTCTTCATTTTTCCTCCTCAATTTTTATATATATTTATTTTATTGTGTCACAAATACTGTAAAAAATCAAATAATGAAGAGAAGAGTGAGCACTTCACCGGGAAAGCCCTGTGGAGTGTTTATTAGGTGATCTGTGATGAGCCGATGAAGCTGCCAAGTGCCTTGAAAGTAGGTGTGGAGAGACTGAATCATATTAAGCTATCTTTTTTTGCTGTCATCCTGGACCCCGAGCTTTAGCGAGGGAGAGCCAGGACCCAGGGATTATGGGAGGACGTTAGTCCTCACCTTTGTGCTGGGTCCCAAATCTCGCTCGCTATCGCTCGCGGTTTGGGATGACAGGAATGGGTGCCCCTCCGAGGCCTCGTGCTTGTGATCTGGGATGACATTATTTATCTTCTATTTCCCAAAATGCGTTCCAGCATTTCCATATCATGTAGAAAAGACGCTTCCTCTTATTGTCTTAGGAAGTTAATCAAGTGGTTTATATCTCCACCCTCGCCATCATAAGTGCCTATATGGTTTAGAGCTGATTCCCAGTTGTAATCCTGTCTTTCTAACTGCCCTTGCAGGACTGCCACTATTTGAATTCCATCTTGAATTGCCTTCTCTTCATCACCTATGTTAAATAATAGATTATCATATTTAAAGCTAAGAATGGGAAGGGTAAAGCCATAACCACAACTAAGAACCCCATAAGTTACTTCTTTTCTTGTTTGTTGATTAGTTATCACTCCTTTTTCTAATAATGGACTGTTGGGTGCTGTAAACCTATGGTTCTCTATTAAAAAATCATATAAAGCTGGACTCATGTGGCGTGTTAATATTCTATCATCACCCTGTGGATGTGGAATTTCATCCGGAGCCATACGGAGAATAGCACTAACCTCCTCTGAATTTAAAGACTCTAGATTATAATTACTGTGGGTGCTTACAATGGTAGATAACAATAAAACAAAACTATAAAATAACTTTTTCATGATTTTTTCCTTTAAAAAATAATACTGCTGATAATATAGGAATAAACCAAGCCATATTCAATAGATAAAAAAATTTATTTTTACCCTAAAAATATTATCTCCCATTACCCAAAATGCGTTCCAGCATTTCGATGTCATCGCGGAAGGCGGGATCTTGACCTTTTAATTCATCCACTTTTTTTACCGCATGCATCACCGTGGTGTGATCCCGTCCCCCAAAGTTTCGGCCAATTTCAGGAAGGGATTTAGAGGTCAGTTTTTTACACAAATACATAGCCACCTGCCGGGGGCGTGCCACCACCCGTAAACGCTTGGTAGAAGACATATCCGAGACTCGCACGTTATAATGTTCCGCCACGTGTTTTTGGATATCAATAATGGTGATGTATTTTTCGTGGGCCCTCAGCAGATCTGCCAAAACCTCTTGGGCTGTATTGATGGTGACGGCCCTCCCCACCAGGGTGGCGTGGGCCACAATGCGATTCAATGCCCCCTCTAGTTCCCGAATGTTAGAGGTGATTTTATGGGCTAGTAATTCCAGGATTTCCTTAGGAATGGAAACGGGCAAATTTTCTGATTTTGATTCTAAAATCCCCAGACGTAATTCATAGGTAGTGGGATGAATGTCGGCCACTAGCCCCCATCCTAGCCTAGATCTCATCCGTTCCTGGATTCCCTCTAAGTCAGATGGGGATTTGTCAGCAGAAATCACAATTTGCCGCTTTTGATCCACCAGGGCATTAAAGGTGTGGAAAAATTCTTCTTGAGTGGAATCCTTGCCACTGATGAACTGGACGTCATCGATCATCAACACATCAACGGATCTAAATTGTTCGCGAAAGGACATAATATCCTTGTGGCGCAAGGCGCTTACGAACTGGTACATAAACTGTTCAGCGGACATGTAGATAACTTTACGCGATGGCTGATTATGATGAATATGCCAGGCGAGCGCATGCATTAAGTGGGTTTTACCAAGGCCTACCCCTCCATATAAAAAGAGGGGGTTGAAATAGACAGACTCTGCATCCGCCACACGCCTGGCTGCCGCATAGGCCAACTCATTAGGTTTTCCCACCACAAAATTATCAAAGGTAAATCTAGGATCAAGTCCCCGGATATGGAGTTGTGATATTTGGGGGGTGCTACTTTGAAGAAAGATAGGGTCTTCTATGGGGGGGGTAATTTCTTTGATTTCAGAAACTTCAGAAGATGCTTCGACTTTCGTATTCGATGTTTTACGCACAATGATATCAAGACTTTTTACAGATTCATCGGATTTTTGAAGGAGAGTCAAAAGCTGATCCGCATACCGGGCCAGAATCCAATCCCGGATAAAATGAGAAGGGGCCGATAATAAAATCCGTCCCCCATTAAATTCATAGAACATCAAAGATTTTAGCCATTTTTCATACACCCCATCACTAAAATTTTGGGGTAAGCTTTTATATACTTTCTCCCAAGCAGCGGTATGTGTGGTATTTTGTTGATCTAAAGAAGATTGGCTCACGATAAAACATTCTGTAAAGGATAAAACTTAGGGGGGCTTTCAGAAGCCCTTAAATTACCCTAGAAGCTATCTGAAAACTTTTTCTTCTGCAACTAAATTCCAATATGTGCTCTCACTAGGCAATACGGCCACTAATAGTCTACTCGGAGGAGGGGGTGCTCCCCTCAACCTTTATCACTACTATGAACCACCCTCCACGACTCGCCACGGCATAGCTAAATTACGCCGTAGCTTTAGCGAAGGCGAAAGGCGTAGCCGGGAAATCGGGGCGACCTAAAAGATCGTTTTTCTCTTTCTCCTCTAATGAGAGATAGTCTAATGGTAGTCTCTGTTTTACAGGGTCATCTGGCCCAGCTTCATTTGCCCCTGTTTCAAGCTTCTCTAATTCGGCAT
>CAYOCE010000077.1:0-1079 GCA_964402405.1 uncultured Hyphomicrobiales bacterium
AGTATTTTTTGATAAAAAATACCATCCTTCCCAGAAATGAAGAGAATAAAAAAAACCTTCTGCCCTCTAGAGGGAGGGCTTTTATTCAAAACAAAAAAGGCCAGGAGATAAAGCCTGGCCAAGTTTAAACAGGGAGGTACATAACATTTGAAGGAGGTTCAAATGTCTGGTTTCTAAAAAACTCCGAAAAGTTCTTTAAAAACAATACACAGACATTGCATCTGGGTATCTATGAATACTATATGAATATTATCATTTGAATACAAATGTTCGTTTGAGAATGTGGATATTCCTTTTTTAAATGACGAGAGTGTATCTTGTTTTATAGCTAGAGAGAGGACCCTATCGTTTTTCTATAGATGCTATTGAGTGCTGCAAAAAGATTAGGCTCTTTAAAGGAAATAACTTTACGAACAAGAAAACAGAGAAACTGTTAACCCAGAAAGTACCCCTCGAAGCAATAAGGGCGTTATAAGCAAGCCTCTTAGCTGAAGGTATAGAGAACGAGTTTCTTAAAAATATAAATGGGGCTCTTCCAAGGGTCGAAACTGTAAAGATAGTTTTCCTGTACCTCCCTAGAAAGAGCATCTTGATTTTTAAGGAAAAAAATATTACTGTCAACTACTTCTTTAGAAAAAAGAACGAACTTATTATTATTATACTGTTTTATCTGCTTTATTTTTTCTTTTTTCTTATGGCTCCTTTTTAAAAAAGAAACCCAGAATTTGCTGGCTTCAAAGTTAACTGGGAGGTTTAGGTAAACCAGCAAGGGAATGTCGCTGGCTTTGTTAAAGTATTTCTTGCAGATACTTTAACCCTACTCTTCGTCTTACAAAAAATAGGCTAGATAGCAGTTAGCGAATTTTATTCTAGAAAGTCTAATGCCTTATTTCGTATACGTGCATCCTTAAAACTCTTATATTTTATAGATTATTGGGTGCATCTCAAAAATTAACTATTAACAAAAGGTAAGGAGCATTAAATGAAAAAATCCGAATTTATTGATCATCTCTCAAAAGCAGCTTCTCTTTCTAAAAAAGATACAGAAAATTTTACGGATGCTTTTTTGGAAACTATTG
>CAYOCE010000077.1:1179-3477 GCA_964402405.1 uncultured Hyphomicrobiales bacterium
TTATCTTTTCCTTTCTTTCTTTTCTAAAAGAACCACTCTTAACGCAAGTCCCTCGTGAAAACGAATAATTCGGGTGTCGATAATATCCTTATGAAAAAGGCTTTTGACCCCTAAGGTAGTGCCCTCTTTCCCTCCTAAGAAGGTGGCATTTTCGATCCACGCTCTATAATCATCAACTCCTATGGCGCGCAAAAGATGAAGCCGAAAGGGCTTTTCATCAAATCCCATGGTGGGGTCGTTAATAATCTCTTGTTCTTTTTCCTCCAAAGACATTTCTATTCTGAGAAAAAAAACCTCCTTTTTTCTTCGGCCCATAAGACACCTCCTGGTCTTGATGTGAAGTTAAGGAAAATTTACTCCCTTTCCTCAATGGATTCAATGAAAAGAAAGACTATAAAAGAGGGGTTTAATATAAAATAGGGTTAAAGAAAGGCTTAAGTTCAATCTTTCCAATATATTATTTTACATGTTCTTTAATGATTTTCTTCTTGTGATTTTGGATGATTGCATTAAGATCTTTTTCTAGAGAGGGAAGAGAGCATCATGGACTCCTTTAGGGTTTTTCAACCATCTTTCCTCTCATATTTTTCTGGGGGAAACTCTCATGCAGCAAAAGCGATTTGGAGATTATACACGTGGAGGGCAGATTTTAGCCCATCAAATGCGCATGTTTGGGCAAGGAATTAAAGTTTCTTTACTAGCTGGGCTAGGAATAACTATTTTATGGCTAATTCTCCTGGTTTATTGGAATTGGTATGATCTTTACTACTGGACCCTTCGAGAGTGGGCACTTTTAAAAATCGATCTTTTCTCTCTTTTTGATAATACTCATGTAGAGCTCTCTTACTATAACCAATACGACCATACGTATCACACCACATATGCTCTTTCCTTCATTCATGCAAAGAGACCTCTCTTAGCTGTATTTCGTATGAATCAGATTTTTCTTCCTTATTTTATAGGGGGAAGTTTGATATCTTTCCTAAGTGGTGTATGCGGTTCAATCTTCTTCTTTATTCATCGAGGTAAAAAGCGGCATCAAAAACGAATTGAACGTGGGGGAGAGATTGTAAAATGGCAAGACCTTGTTTCTCTTCTAAAGTCTAAAAAGAAAGCATCTGATCTAAAAATAGATGATTTACCGTTAGTTAAAGATCAAGAAACTCTTCATATGCTGTTGGTGGGGTCAACAGGAACAGGTAAAACCAATGTTATCTATAAGCTTCTCCCTCAGATCAGAGAAAAAAACCAAAAGGCCCTGATTGTGGATCTGAGTGGCAGCTTCGTGAAAACCCATTATAATCCAGCAACTGATGTTATTCTCAACCCTTTTGATGTGCGATCTCGCCTTTGGTCCCCTTGGAGTGATCTCAAAGAGCTTCCCCACTATGATGCTTTTGCAAAGGCTATGATTCCAGGAAGTTTTTCAGCAGATACATTCTGGGATAAAGCAGCTGCCACCATTCTTTCAGAGGCTCTTTTAAAGCTTAAACGAGAAGGGAAAGAAAGCGTTGTGGGTCTCACTCAAATTCTGCTCGCATCCGACATTAAAACCCAAGAAGCTTTTTTTAAGGGAACGAATGCCGCGAGCTTAGTGTCCGAAGCATCCGAGAAAACGACAACCTCAATCTTAGCAACTCTTGCAACGAATATTAAATCTTTGACTCTTCTTGAGGATAGCAAGGATAACTCTACAAAACCTTTTTCTATAAAGGAATGGATGCAAGATGAGAAAAATCAAGGTTGGCTTTTTCTCACTTCAGCCCCAGATCAGCGAGAAACATTAAATCCTTTAATCTCTGCGTGGCTTGATATTGCTTTAAGCGCTTTAATGTCCCTGGATCCGGATCCCAAAAGACGATGTTGGTTTATTTTGGATGAGCTCCCTGCCCTTCAAAAGATCCCCTCTCTTAAAACATTTCTTTCAGAGTCCAGAAAATATGGAGGAGCCATTATCGCAGGTCTTCAGAACTTTGCCCAATTAGAGGTCATCTATGGACGCGCCGAAGCAGAATCCCTTCTCAATCAATTCCGAACCCTTTTTATATTTAATACCAGTCATCCAGAAACATGCAAAGACCTTTCCAACATGCTAGGTGAGCAAGAGATCCAAGAAACGAATGAAAACATTTCCTATGGGGCTAACACCCACCGAGATGGGGTAAGTCTCAATACTCATCAACGGCGAAACCCCTTGGTGCTCCCTACCCAGATCTCAACTCTTAATAACTTGGAGGCCTATATCAAACTTCCTGGCAACTGGCCCATTACAAAACTTCAGATGAAGCTTGAGCATCC
>CAYOCE010000078.1:0-3383 GCA_964402405.1 uncultured Hyphomicrobiales bacterium
GGGCAAAATTTTTAAATCCCCAATGTATCATGTCCTATCTAGAAATCTTTTTTTAAGACACTTGAAATAAATATAATAATAACTATATATTTATTGTTAATTAATTTTAAAATAGGGTATTTATGAAATGAAGATGAAGAAGATTTTTGCCTATACATGCGCTGTATTTTATTCTTTGATGTCTGTTTGTGAGGGAGCGTATCTATCAAAAGATCTGGGACATCCTCCTATGTTAGAGGAGATGACCTCTTTTGAAAGACGCGTTTTTCTTCAAGAAACTTATCCAGATGAAGAACCAGAACACCGTCTTTCTCCGGAAGAAATTTTGGTTAGGGAAAAGCTTCTCGAGGAAACCCATAACACCTTACTTACTTTGACCGATTTGGGAAAGATATGGAATTCAGAAATTAGCCAAAAGAAGAAACAAACAAAAACTGAAAAACAGGGTTGGAGGGTTTCTAAAAACCCCGCTGGTTTACTGTTAGGATATAAAGAATTTTATGAAACATGCCAACAGATGATATATGGAAGTAAATTAGATAAGCTTTATGATCATATATCTTATCATAGTTTAAATCAAAACTTCTCAAACCAACCCCTAATGAACCAGTGGCTAACAGGCGCTCTAGAGGCAATTAGGCCCTGGGTCAATCCTGCTCGGGTAGCTGCCTGGGAAGTGGGCTGTTTGGCAAGAGATACGAGCACTAAAAGGCTTAAATTTTCTATTCGTCCTCTTGAAGAATTATTCTCTAAGATTCTTAATCAAGCGCATGCCGCAGAAAGAGCCCTTAATGAATTACCTAAAATTATTTATTATGCACCAGAAAATAAACATTTATACGACACAGCACTAAATCCATTAAACTTTATACAAAAGATACTTCCTCCTTCCGTGGGTCGCTTAATGGAGATTCAAAAAAAGTTTGAGCAAGAACGAGAAAGATTGCAGGCCATTCCACCAGCAACTGGTGAATACATTAAAGTTCATGCCTCTGGGAGAAAAATCATGTTCGACTCTATACCAAAAAAGCCTGGTGTCCCAAAAGATTTATTACGTCTTTATAGATTTTATATAGAAGCTGATTCTTTAAATAAAACAATCATAGAACCCAAAATCACAGAATGTCATAGGATTGTAGAGCAGGTTAAAAGATTGATTCGTGAGGAGAAACCACAGGTAAGGCAACAGCAGTTAAAAGGAAAGCGTGAGAAGAAAGCACCAAAATCAAAAAATTCTGATCCTTTTTTTGATCGTCATCATGATGGCGATGCTGTAAGTGAAGCCAGTGGGAGTGGTGTAAATAGAGCATCTGGAAGTGCAGATCCAGCTATAGAGCCATCAGAGCATGTGGTTCCTACAAGGGTGCTACATATTCCCACGTATATCGAATTGGCGAATGAAAGAAGAATACGGCAGAGGCAAATACAAGAAAGGCAACGACAAAGTTTGGCAGAAATTGTACGAGATATTCCCTCTGACAGGCTTGAGATTGTGCAAGAAGGTTTTCGTGGAAATCTGTTATTGCAAGCATTTCTATACTCTCCTCGTAAGGAGTTTAATTATGATAGACAGTTTGAATCTCTTGTAACGAGCCTGGGCGGTTGGATTGACAGAGGAACAGGGTCATCTCATTTTAAAGCGTATTTTACAGATAATATCAATGGGACGTATGCTGACCTCCATGGGCCAGGAAAAAAAGACTATTTAACAAAACAATCTAGAACTAATATTTTGCAGGCCATGGAGCGGGCAGGAATTATCCGTATAAATTAATCTGAAGGTGATTAAAATATTTCATAGATGACCCTAAATCAGTGTCACGCCTATATTGAAAATAGAATCATTTCGTGATAGGAAAGGCTGAAAAGATTTAAAGCTTCCTATTTGTTTATACGTTCAAGGTTCTGAAAATGACTGAAACAACAGAAAAATCAATTGTTAATATATCTGGATACAAATTTGTGGAAATCACAGATATCCCTACTTTGCGGTCATTTTTCAAAACCGAGTGTGCTGCTATTGGCCTGAAAGGCACGATTTTGCTGGCGCCCGAAGGCATTAACATTGCCTTTTCTGGGACCAGGGATCAAATTCAAAACTTTTATACTTTCTTGGAACAAGATCCTCGTTTTCAAGGCATTTTCTTTAAGGAAAGCTTTTCAGATGATGTCGTCTATAATCGCCTGCTAATTAAAGAGAAAAAGGCGATCATTCCCTTCGAGGCCGAATTTGATCTTAAGGATGGTGTTGATTCCTACATTCAACCAGCTGAGCTAAAAAAATGGTATGACGAAGGCAAGAAGTTTGTCATTCTTGATACACGTAATGATTACGAGGTTCGTGTGGGAAC
This sequence comes from uncultured Hyphomicrobiales bacterium, assembly GCA_964402405.1. Taxonomy (GTDB): domain Bacteria; phylum Pseudomonadota; class Alphaproteobacteria; order UBA7879; family UBA7879; genus CAYOCE01. The sequence goes on from CAYOCE010000078.1 coordinate 2,352, forward strand.
CTTTGAAAATGCAGTGCATTTGGACTTGAAGCACTTCAGAGACTTGCCTGAGTTTATAGAACAGCTTGAACCCTATCGAGGGCTTGAGATTGTGTCCTTCTGCACAGCAGGAGTTAGGTGTGAAAAAGCAGCTCCCTATTTACGGAAACTCGGGTTTGATGCCTATCAACTGGAGGGGGGAATTGTAAATTATTTCAAAGAATGTGGAGGGGATCATTATCAAGGAGATTGCTTTGTTTTTGATAAACGCGTTGCCCTGGATCCCCAATTGCAGCCCTCCCAGATTGAACAATGCTTTCAATGCCGCATGCCTTTGACAGTAGAGGAACAACAGGACTTACGCTATCATTACGGGACAAGTTGCCCCTATTGCTATGATAAGCGGGCTAACAAGAAACAACCCAAGCAACAACAAAGACCCACAGTTTGAAAGACGAGGAGTAAAGGAAAGAAAAATGAACAAAACCAAAGGACTGAGGATCGGATTTGCTAGTGATCATAGGGGCGTTGGATTAAAATTCATCCTTTGTGATTATTTGCGGGTGGCTGGGTGTATTGTCACCAATTTTGGAACCAATACCATGGATTCTGTGGATTACCCAGATTATGCCAAGTTGCTAACGGATGCGATTGGTTCAGGTGCCATTGATTATGGTGTCTTGATTTGTGGGACGGGTGTGGGAATGGCGATTGCTGCCAATAGACATCCTGGCATTAGGGCAGCTGTGTGTAATGACATTCCCATTACGATGCTGGCGCGGCAACATAATGATATCAATGTGCTGGCCTTGGGGGCCGAGATGATCAGTGATGATATGGCCCTGGAGTGCCTCAAGGCATTCCTCGAAACCCCCTTCGAAGGGGGGCGTCATGCCCAAAGAGTTGCAAAACTTGGGTAAAAATACTTGACAAGGGATTTGAGGGTGTAGTACTTAAGTCTAGAAGTCGCAAGACTTTATTGAAATGTGGGGGTATAGCTCAGCTGGGAGAGCGCCTGCTTTGCACGCAGGAGGTCATCGGTTCGATCCCGTT
>CAYOCE010000079.1:0-3360 GCA_964402405.1 uncultured Hyphomicrobiales bacterium
TCCAAAAACCTGCTCCATTTTAGTTATTGGTTTGTCCATATCCAAAGCGTTTTGATAGGAGAAGACAATTATGAGCAAACTATTAATTCACGAAGCCCCCCTCCAAATATTACCCACCTTGGCGCTCAAACTCGGCTTAAACGAAGCCATTGTTTTACAACTTAGGTCGCCCCGATGTCAATCGAGGTGGTTCAAAAAGGTAGAAAATGAGGCAACCCTGCTAGAAAAAATCTTATCCCTTGCACTTCAAAAAATCTCTATGATATAGTTAAGTCAGAAACAAAAAATAAATTTATCGCTTCTTATAGGAACCCACTATATTCAAATGGACAGCATACAAAATAATCCTATTGGTCCACCATCTCTGAAATCCACCATATCAAAACATCCTCCTGGTAGTCTTAGGGAGCTTGTTAAAATCTCGTTTCCTATAATGCTGATGGCCCTTTCGTGGAATATGATGTATTTCTTCGATCGTCTCATTTTAGCGCAATATTCTGTGGAGGCTATGAATTCAGCAGCTGCGGCTGCCATGATCGCTAATATTTTTCAACTTAGTATGTTTGCCATTGCCTCTATTGCGGAGGTATTTGTGGGGCAATACAATGGAGCTGGTCAATTAAAAAAAATGGCGAGTCCTTCTTGGCAAATGATATGGCTATCTGTCTTCTCATGGGTTGTTTTTTTGCCAGTTGCGTTTTGGGGGCGAGACTATTTGCTTGCAGAGGAATTTCAACAGCATGGTCGTTCTTATTTTCTATGGGTAATGGCTTTTGGTCCTTTTCTTCCCTTAACAGGGGCCCTTGGATCCTTTTTTATTGGCCAAGGAAAAGTTATATTAATTTCTACCCTTACAATTGCCGTCAATGTTATTAATATTCTTTTAGATTATGTCTTGGTTTTTGGAATTGAGGGAATAGTCCCCTCTATGGGCACAAAGGGTGCTGCAATTGCAACCATCTTTGCGCAGCTATTTCAGATTATTATCTTGTTTTTTGTTTTTTTAAATAAAAAAAATCGTCTTAAGTTTGGTACAAGTAATTTTAAATTTAATTGGCGGAAATTAAAATCCTATTTGAAAGTGGGGCTGCCTAATGCCATATCTCATGCTTTCGAGATGGGGGCATGGGCCTCTATCTATCCCATCTTAGCTTGGAACAATGCTCAATATGTCTCTATTTTTATAGTGGGGCAAAATGTGATGTTTATATCAGCCTTTTTGTCGGAGGGAATGCAAAAGGGTGTAATAGCAATCGCCTCTAATATTATGGGCGCAAGACAAAATGAGGCTCTCAGGCGATTGTTATTTTCAGCCATCAAGTTGCATCTCATCATTGTTGCCCTTGTTGCGATTCCCTTGTTGGTATATCCCGAAGTTTTAGTGAATGCCTTTCTGCATAAATTAAAAGATATTGGGGAGATTGATTCTGATTCTATTTACCAGGCATCAACGATAACGCTGACATGGGTATGGATTTATGTTTTTATTGATGGGTTTGTATGGATGATTGCAGGTATTTTAACCGCAGCGGAAGATACCAAGTTTTTAATGATTATAAATGCCATGACTGCGTGGTTTATGGCTGTCTTACCTATTTACTTATTTCTCGTGATTCTAAAAATGAATCCTTCCATTTTATGGATTTTAATGAATTTTTATACGGTTGCAAACCTAGGTTGCTTTTTATGGCGATATAAATCCAATTTATGGAAAAAAATCTAGACCTCTTATAATTTTTGTGGCTAGAATACGGCTTCACCCAATGGGGACAATAATATCTTTAAGGGAAAGCAACGTGTCTTATCAAAAGAAGTTTTATATTCTTCTAGCTGTTTTTTTTGTGATGGTTGGAAGCAGTTTCTTTCTTTTATACAAAGCCCAAAAATTAATCTTTCTAACAGATATTTCCACACAACCTTTGAATCAAGGGGCAAATCCAGACTTGGGGGCATCTCTTTCTTTTCACCGAGATCCTGTCTATTTAGTTTCTTATGCAGATGGTCCCGAAGTCTTTTTTAGAAACCAAGCGGGATTGGCCCAATCCGCCCTTGGTCGAGGCGTTGATATCATCGCTAATTATAGGCGCTCCATGATCTCTCCCGCCTTTTTAGAAAAAAATAAAGAGATTTTTAATAAGAAAAGGGGCGCAGGATATTGGTTATGGAAACCGTGGGTCATTTTGGATACCATGAAAAAGGCCCCGGAAAATGCTATTATTATTTATTGTGATGGAGGGGTTGTTTTTAAATCATCCTTAAAACCCTTGATTGATTTGACTAAAGAACATTCCATTATTTTAAGCCATTATGAAGATACGACGGTTTATAAACATGCAAGCAACAACACCAAACGAGAGGTTTTCATTCGTCTGGAGTGTGATGAGCCAAAATGTCATAACGGTCCCCAGATTTGGGCAGGGTTTATGATTCTAAAAAATAATCCAGAGGCCCGGAAGTTTGTGGAATCTTGGTTACAGTACGCTCAAGATCCTTCTTTATTGATAGAGGGGCCAAGCAGTCAAAAAGAACTTCCCGAGTTTCAATCCCATTTGCATGATCAAGCTCTTTTAAACGTGCTCTATAGTCGGGCTCCACAAGGAAAATATTTGCTGCCCTATGATGCCGTTTTAATGAAAGACTTTACCGTTTGGACACATCGTCGAAATGGGGTAAGGCCTGGAGATGATTTGTTTATTTATAGTTCTCTAACGCCCTACTATGGGTATATTAAGATGGATAAGATAGATAAGGCCTTTTATCAATCCTCTTGGTTAAAGAAATTGCGGAGGAGGATGTTTGAACGGAATTAATATTCCACTGACTCAAAATACAACCCTGCTGCAGGGGCAGTAGGCCCACCCTTGGTGCGATCTTTGGCTGCTAAGAGCTCTTGGATTTTTTCAGGGGACCAAGTTCCGTCCCCTACTAACTTTAAAGATCCCACCATGTTGCGTACTTGATGGTACAAAAAAGATTGGGCCCAGAATCTTAGCATCACCGTTTCTCCTTCGCGCCATATTTCTACACCATCCAAGGTGCGAAGAGGGGAGGAGGCCTGGCATCCCGATGCGCGGAAGGTGGAAAAATCATGATGGCCCAGCAAAAAAGTTGCGCCTTTCTCCATCAAAGAAACATCCAGGGGGCGGTACACGTGCCACATATAGTTTCGCTGAAAGGTTAATTGGATTTTACGATTCCGAATTTTATAAACATAGGACCGGCGCTTGGCAGAAAACCGAGCATGAAAATCATGGGGCGTCGGTTCAGCGTTCAAAATAGCAACAGGGTGCTCCTGCAGAAAATGATTGGTAGCGCTGATAATCTCAAAAGGTTCCAGATGAGCTGGCAAATCCACATGGG
>CAYOCE010000080.1:0-3346 GCA_964402405.1 uncultured Hyphomicrobiales bacterium
TAGGTGGAAGTCCTCACTTTATAAGGTGATGGCCCCACCGTCGCCAAGGCTTTGGTGGGCAGGTACGCCTTCTCATTTGTGCTGGGTCCCCACACCGTCGCGTAATGCTTTGGTGGGCGGGGTGCTCCTCGTCCTCCGACCTGTCTGCCATAGCTTTAGCGAAGGCAGAAGCTTTATCTACCTACGCCAAGGCTTCGGTAGACAAGGCGTAGGAGGGCCAGATCTGCGTTCGCAAGCTCACTTGCCTGGGATGACAACTGAACATAAATATGGTCGGGGCGAGAGGATTCGAACCTCCGGCCTCCTGGACCCAAACCAGGCGCGCTACCAGACTGCGCCACGCCCCGCGACCAATTTAATAAACAGAAGCTACACGAAATGAGATCTTAGAACAAGAGGAAAAATCGGCCACCTTTGATTTTTATTAAAATCTAAAGTCCCATGGACGTCTTAGAGCGGTTAGACTTCTAAGCCCCGGGTGACCCAAAAAACGATTCTATTCTGGCGAGTTTATACCGAACCATATTTTGTAAATCTTTCCTCTCCGACTCGGAGAGTTTTACTTCTACGGGTGGAGTGCTTTCCAAATCAGATAACACATGGATTGTTGTACTAGATGCGTCATTTGTTATGATTTCCATAGAGCAAGAGGAAGAGGCTAACACCGTATACAAGAGAATCAAAAAAAGAAACCGTCTGCTTCGCATTTTTTCACCACATCCTAAAATCCCAAGGCGTACTTAGAATCCAAACACCATAAAGAAATAAAGAAAGTCCAATCCCCATTGAAAATATCTTAGGATTAAATAGATATGTTTTTCGTTGGTAGACGTAATTTGTCATATACCCAATCAATGGCCACCAGACAGGGATTAAAGAATAGCACAATCGTGGAGGGTAAAATGCCATACTGCTAAAAAGCCCTAAAAGCATAAATTCAACCCAGAGACTAAGGAGTAGCCTTTCTCCCAAAGCTTGACGAAAGTCTTTGTTATTTCTAATTTCTGGAAAAGCCCATATGACAGTTGCCCCTAAAAGCAGCAGCGTGGGGATAAAATCAGAAGAAGAAATTTTAAGCATGAGGATCATACTGTGAAGATATCCCCCAAGAACAGCTAATACACCCCCACTTAGGAAACTATCATGAATCCAATCTACATAACCAATCTCATGGACATAGTAAGATCCTGTTATATGTAAAACAGTAAAATACCATGTTAAAGTTGGGAGGATGAATAGAATAGTTTTTAAAAGGGACTGCCTCATAAAGGTCCCCCATTTTGAGAATTTGTATTTTTGAAAATGGACAAAGGCCCCGATGCTCATTAAAATGGCAAATGGACAAACGGCATTAAGGTAAACAAGCATCACAAGACCTAATATAAAAGATATTAGATATCCTTTGAGGGTTCCAAAAGGGGGCTTATAATAGACACAATAGGCAATCCAAACAGAAAGAATAGGAATTGTTAAATTTAGCAGTTGTGTATGGGGGGATAAAACATAGGTTTTCGTAATTTCATTAACAATTAGCATGAAACTAATCAAAAAAGCAGGCGTGCTGAGCTTGGTATTTTTGAAAGATTTAGAAGGATCAAGGCTTGCTTGGTAAAGCCCATAAGACATCAAAACGATCAGTATATTGACTAAAACTAAGGCACTATAGGCAACTAAATCTTCTTTAGGATGAAGATCCGCTCTCCCAATTTCATTAGCCTTCGCTTGAGGGTGTAAAATATCAATTAAATGCTCTATAGGTTTTAGAAAAGGGGTGAACAAAAAACCAATAAAACTAAGACCGGGCCTCGATTGCCGTGTATTATTGACCTCAAAAAGACGACCCGGATGATTTGTAAGCTCCATAAATACAGATGAATCACAATTCAAGGTGATAATTGCAGGCTTTTTAATTTCAATATTCAAGAAGCATTGTGTTCTTTGGAGATCATCGGGAGGTTTTGGGGCAATAAGAGCTCCAAACGTAAACAAACATAAAATTATAAAAAAAAGGCTTAGGTGTTTTATCATTCATTTCCCCCGCAGTATTTCCAGATTTTTTTTAAACATCCACAGCTTTGGATCTTTGAGAAGCTCTCCTGCTACCCCTTCCCATAGTGGGTAATAATGGATCTTGCTTGCCTAGAGGAGTAATAAAATCTTTTTTGGGAGAGGCGCTTTGTCTGGAAGAAAGAGAACAACAAGACCCTTTTGCTTATACTCTGATAATCTCCCAAGTTTTTTATAAAGTAAGAGTTTTTATTAAACCTTTTCAACCTGCGAGAAATCCAATTCTATAGGGGTCGCACGACCAAAAATAGAAACGGTAACTTTCAGGCGATTTTTTTCCTCGTCTACTTCTTCAACAGCCCCTACGAATGAGGTGAAAGGTCCATCGCCGCAAACGCGTACTTGCTCGCCCACTTCAAAATGCACACCCGTAGATGCACCCTTGATACCATCGGATACTTGCATCAACAAACGATCTGCTTCCTTCTGGGTAATAGGACTAGGCTTGCCTTTGGCGCCTAAAAATCCCGTCACCTTTGCGGTGCTGGTGACCAAATGCCATGTTTCGTCAGAAAGTTCCATTTTAATGAGGATATATCCAGGGAAAAACTTTTTCTCGGCCTTAACTTTTTTGCCGCGACGTACCTCAGTTACCTCTTGAGCAGGTACTAAAATCGCCCCAAATTTAGAATCCAGTTCTTTTTTCGTTACTTGTTCTTTAATGGTCTGAGCAACTTTATTTTCAGAACCAGAGTAAACGTGAACTACATACCAACGTTGCGTCATACCCTATTCCCCTAACCCTAAAACAAATTTGACAATGCGCATTAAAATTTGATCCGCTATCAGAAAAAATGTCGCAGCCATCAGCACCAAGATAAAGACCATAATCGTTGTGATTATAACTTCCTTGCGTGTCGGCCAGGAGACCTTAGAAGCCTCACTACGTACTTGGCGAATAAATTCTACTGGACTAATCATTCTTCTCATTTCCTTTGTTAATGGCAGGAGTGGAGGGACTTGAACCCGCAACCTTCGGTTTTGGAGACCGACGCTCTAGCCAGTTGAGCTACACTCCTAAAGGGTAAAGGTATATAAGGGCACCACACCTTTAGACCATCCCGGCGGAAGCCGGGATCCACCCTACGCTCTTCGAGCTTCGGGTGGCAAGCCACCCAAGCGAGTTAGAGCTAGGAGTGTCTACCGAAGCATTATGCGTAGGTAGACTGTTCATGGATCCCCACCTGCGTGAGGATGGTTGAAAAAGGATGGCTAGCGCCTCTCTTTATTCAATAATTTTGGCAACAACGCCCGCGCCGACGGTTCTACCACCTTCACG
>CAYOCE010000081.1:0-3329 GCA_964402405.1 uncultured Hyphomicrobiales bacterium
CCTAATGCTGCCAATTTAACTATAGAAACAGATGTGTTCAGTAACTTTGGATCCGTGCAAGGGGATATCCTCAACCTTAAAACATCCGAAAGATTTTATCAGCACAAAGGGGAAACTCAGTTTTATGGAACGTTGGAGTATGTAGACGGCGTATTGTGCTGGGTAGAAAAAGACACTCCTCAACCCGTCATGGCTGACTCTAGAATTGATATCACTCAAGAGGGAAATTTTAGTCTAACAGGATCTTCCAAAAATCGAGGCACCATCAGCGGTCAAGGAAAAATGAAAGTAGAGGGGGTTGGAAGTTGGTTTTCTGGAGACAATCTTTTAGAAAATGAAGGGGTTATAAGTTCTGAGAGTACTATTGATATTCTTCTGGGAAATATCATTAACCGAGGAAGAATTCTTTCAAAATACTTGGCCTTAAACGCTCAAAGCATCGTCAATATGGGAACCATCAAAGGGCAACGGTACTTGGGAATGTCCGTGAGTGATTTGATTAACTATAAAGGGGCAATTTTAACGGAAGATCCCCTATGGGAAATCAAATGGCGGGGGGTTTTTCGGAATGAGGAAGGGTATGTTATCTTCGGGGAAAAACAAGAGCCGGTTCTTGAGGAGCCAGATTTATCACAGACATGGCTGAAGGACGGAAGAATTGGACGCCTTACAGAGGAACAGGGTCTTTATAACCTGGGTGGTACTTATATTGCCAAAGGGGGCAATAAAATAACGCTTCCCCATTCAGTTCTGGTGAATGAACCCAGGAATGGAAAAGAAGCCATTATGGATGTGGAAGGGGGCCTTGAAATTGAACAAGATGGCACCCTCATCAATGAAGGAGTTATAAACGTCAAGGACGGGATGAAGATGCAAAAGAGGCTCCCCCGCATTTATAACAGGGGCCTTTTACAGGTAGAGGGAGATCTGAATATCAGGGGATATGAGTTAGACTTTACGGATCCTAAAAGCCAGCTGATTGTGCATGGCAATACGCGCTTAGAAGGCATCAGTAACCTTTCTTTAGGCGGCCAAACAGGTCTTTATGGGAACTTGGATGTTTTCTATCGCAAGTCACTTTTTCAACCTCTAGGGACTTTCTTTTATACAACCGAGGCCCTAAGGTGTGATGGCCTTCTGACGCTTCATCTTGACGCCCCTTATACCTTTACAACGGAAATCCACCAAAGGGGAAGGTTGCGCGTTGACACCCATCATCCTCTTAAATTCCCTGTAAATATCAAAGCAGACGAGGGGGTTTATCTGACCAGCCGCTTGGGAATCGAAGTGGGCGTAGATAACGATCACTTGGTGGATGTATTTTCAGCCAAAGGCCCTGTGGAGATTACCGGAAAATCGGTGGATCTGAGGTTTGCCCAGGTTTTTGGGGGGAAATCCGTCAAAGTGAAATCTACGTTTAAAGGAATAGTTGTAGGATATGAACGAGAAATTCAAGCAGAGCATATAGTACAAGGAAATTTGAGCAAGACGGGACATAATTGGTATATATCCCCCACCTACATGAAAAAATCATTGAATGGGGCAATGATTCATAGTAATGGGCCTGTTGAGCTCGACTCGGCAGAAACACTAGACATAACTTTTGGGGAGGTTTCTAGCTCTCAAGGTATTACATTTACAGCTCTAAAAAAGATACTCCATTTTTCGGGGATTATTAGAGGATTGTTGGATATTACCGTGAATACTCCCCTTTATGAGTTAACACGCCCCGATCTGGGAAAGTTCCAATGTCATGATACCTGTGGTCATACACAATTATTTTATTGGGTAGAACAATCTGACCCTGCTACTATTCATGCCCAACGAAACATCTACTTCAATACGGGATTGGTCCATAACAAATATTCGGAGATAAAAGCAGGGAATAAGATTTCTCTCAACAGAATCGACATGGATACCGGTGACAAAATCCCCTCACACCCTGCCCTAAAAATGGAGGATCGGGAGCAATATTCCACGTCATATAGCCGGGATGGTTATCACTACGGAGGGGAAAAAGAGATAGGGATGCCTAAAACCCTGGCAAAGTTCCAAGCCGGTGCTACCATTGTTATGGATTTAAAGAATCATCCTGTGATAATAGGAGGGACGATGGAAGGCCCTTTGATGGTTTTCAAAGACGCAGGGGATATTACGTTGAATGGCCAAAGCACATACGGCTCCATTCGACTCAAACAATTTACCTCTCGTCAAAACTTGAGTGATATTTATTGGAGGAATCCCTCCGTCAGATTTACCTTAGATGAAACTGGGCAAGCAAAAAGCTTCATCATCCCTCTCATTCCCGAAATGGGACGCTCTATCCCCAACCTAGCCCCTCCTATTTTATTTGACGGAGGTTCTACAACAGAGAAAAAAGAAGGTAGAGTTATCGTCGATCCCAACCTCAGACAAGAGCTCCCTGTGTTTCTTCAAGTGGACACGCTTCAACAGGCTCTCCTAGATAACATTATGAAATCCTCTTTTGGAAGAGGGTACACAGATCCTGAAACTATCTTCCGCGAGCTTCGTGAAAACGCCTATAATTATGGAACCTTCCTTCTGCAGCAGGAGCAAGAATTAATCCGGAAGTATGGTCCTTCTCCTTCTATTATCTCCAGGCTTTGTGTCCAGCATCCCATGGATGCTCCTATGCTATTTTACAATATCAAAAGAATTGGGAACGAGAATCTCTTAGAGGCCATTCTCTTTACCCCTGCCGAATACGCCCCCCAAAGACGCCTTACAGGTCCAGGCGTCATGAATAGCCATCATATGTTGATGCAAAGCGAGCATAGAATGTTAGAGGGTAATCAAGTTCGTGCCTTGCCGGCTGTTCCACAACAAAACGAAGATCAGGACGTGGTACAGCGTATTCCCCATCCTCAAGTTTCCCCTCTCCCAACCATTACCGTTAATGATGGCGCCATCAATGTCACAGGCCATTTATTAGCTGATGGGTTCAATTGGGATTTCCACCGATCTTACTGGCGAGATAGACAAGGTCAATACCACACCAATCCCCATGTGGGCCTTAACGCAGGATTACTTGAACTCATCGGAGATACCTTCCAAAGTAGCGCTGCCATTGATGCGACTGATTTTGCCCTCCACATGGATTCAGCAGATCTTAGTGGAACCATGAATATCCGAAATGTGGCTCTCTGGAACGTGCGGGCTTCAGACCTTAGGCGAACGCAGCATCAGTGGGTTCAACAGTATGCCAGAGAGCATGAGCATTCAAATCTCTTTGGCTCCAGCAGCCATACAGAAATGGTCTCTATCCTTCACAAGGAATCTCTGCCCCTTCATATCAGCGGATTCTTTCA
>CAYOCE010000082.1:0-3260 GCA_964402405.1 uncultured Hyphomicrobiales bacterium
TCAAACTTCCTGGCAACTGGCCCATTACAAAACTTCAGATGAAGCTTGAGCATCCAGAAGAAATAGCACCTGCTTTTTTAAAGAAAGAAGTTATTCCAAAGGTGTTCTCCATCCCCTCTCCTTCTACTGAAGAATCCCCGGAAGAAGAGCCGCTACAGAAAAAATCTTCCCAATCAAAATCCAAGAAGAAAGAGGGCAAAACGTCTGCCTCAGAGAAACAATCCAAAATACCTTCTTCAAAAAAGACCCAGATTTTTTAATATTGCTGCTAATTTGAACTCGAAGATGATGCAGCACTGGTGCTTGGGCCCCCTACAGAAGGCGACGTAGCATAAAGTTTAGAGGGATCAAAAGCCACTTGAATCACACGGCCTTGTTGTGCCAGTGTCAGAAGCTTATCTTCTGTAAGAGGTTCTTCAAAATGTTCATCCATAAAAATGGATCTCATAGTGCCCCTGTATGAAGCATACAACTCATAAAGAAATGGAAAATCTGCCGCTGTATACTCCAATCGACTACTGACTATTGCCATTAAAGATACTTGATCTCCAAATCTTTTCTGAAAAAATTCTCTCCACTCTCTTATTTTTATGTGGAGGGAATAAAGGCAAAAAGGGCACATATCTCTCAAACTGTGTAAATGAAGTCCAAAATAATACGGCCCCCCATTTTGTAAGAGCTGATGCACTTGATCTTCAGAATGTTCTATTAATCCTTTGAAATAATCATCCACATAAGCCATAATTAATTGTTCCGAATCATAAATATGGCCTCCTTTTGAATCAAATAAGTCTGGTTTTTTATTTTCTAAGGACATTGGAACTTTAACATAAGCAAGATTCCCTTTCCAGGCTTCCTCGACTGAGTTCAATAATCTCGAATCATCATCACATCCTACTAGCTTTCTAAATTGTTCTACTAAACTATCAAGCTTTATTTTCAAGCCTGGTAAGTGTTGAGAAAATGATTCAGCCTTTGCTAAACCAATATATTCCTCAATCAAACGGGTTGGCCATATCTCCTTAATTATCTTCTCAGTTGATGTTCTCTTAGCCTTAACGCCAGATTTGGAAGTTTTGGGATCCCAAAACGTACAGCACCTTTTTTCTAGAGGCGTAGTATCATCAGGATCTGGATTCACAGCAAAAATATATTTACCACTGGGAAAAGAAAAAGCCTTATCATCCACCTTATCATCCATTCGAATATCTTCTGGAGATATAATAAGTTGTGCAAAATCTGGATTACCTTTTTCATAAAGCATCAATTGAAATAATGCATGATTTTTAGAGCTATCTCGAGTTTGATGGCTTGCAACCATTTCACGTTGAGCAAGTTGTTCATGAATAACAGCATATTGATCTGGCACTTTAGAGCGCCAAGTGGCCCAATTAATATCCTGATCTTGCCCACAACAGTGCTGTAAAATGGAGAAAGAAAATAAAGACAGAAGTAAAACGTAATGATAGAGATTTTTTTTCATATGTATACCTTTAGTTATTGGTGAATGCTATAGTACTCTTCATGCCTCGACTTAAAAGGTTCTGGCAGATAGGAGGTATTTGGCGTGAAAATAATTTTTGAAAGCCATCTTTCAATAATCGAATCCTCATCTTCTTCATCACGTATTGCTTTTTCAGATAATTGCTTTCTAAATTTAGTTTTAATATAACTTCTCAATGTATCAAAGTCTTCTAATCCAACACGATTAAAAGATACTTGTAGCCATTCAAATCCATCCTGAATTATTAAAGGGACAAGTGGCTCTATACCCTCTACATCTATATTATTATTTTGAAAGTTCATCCCTACAATATGCCCTGTAAACACATTGGGTTTAAAACTACTTCCCAAACTCTGTACACATAAATCATCTAAAGAATTATTGGAAAAATCAAGATAATGAGAAGATTTATCAAATTGAAATATTCTTTTTACTCTTCGAATACATCCATCCATGTGTATTATAAATAGCCCCTTATTAGAGAAGTTAATTACACTTCGAGCATCTCGCACCGCTAAATAGTCCAAATAGACTAATGCGGAAGTTTCCTGATCCCAATCATCCTTTAACAAAAACCCATCGGGCCTCAGTTTTGGAGATTTTTTATATTCTTGAGGTCCAGGCTTTAGCTGATCAAATACTCCATAAAATTTTACCTGATGCGAGCCATCCTCTTGAGGAATAAGCGCACTTGCGGTTCGGATACAACTATAATGATGCCTTCCAAACGGCTCATCTTCTTCATATTCCTCTTCATCACCATATCGTTCCATAATTACTTGGCCCAGCAAATCTTGCCGCTTGATATGATCAACGAGCCAACTTCTAGAGAACTCTTGTATATATTTATTAGGTTTATTAGGATCTTGAATGTTTTGAAACTCTATCCCATCATCCATAAACACTCTATGAAAAACAAAAACTTTTGCAACGTCATCCACCAAAACAAAATCTCGCTCTGATAATTTTTCAACGAATTTTAAACAATCAAGGAAAGATCTGAAACCAGGGATAATAGTTCTCTCAGCTGAAGGAAGTCGTTCAGGAGAGGCAGAAGAAGAGGACGGAACAGAAATTGAACTCGATGAAGAAGTGGCGGTTGATGAGGATGTTGATCCTACTACATCATCTAAAGTTAAGTTAGTTACACCTTTTTGCAAACTCTCAATATCTATAGGTCTTGACGAAGTTGGAACAGAACTTGCGGATGTTAGTGGTGTTACAATAGGGCCCGACAAAGGATTCCATTCAGTCACAGCAATCTCCGTAGCACTGCGTCCAGCAAGGATTGAAACTTGCGAAAATAAAAACAGTATAACCCAAAGGTGTGTAAAAAAACGTGGGGTTTTTCTTTTTATTGATGACAACATGGCTATTCTCCTTTGCTATCTATTTCTTATTTCTGGGATGCACTATAGTCTTTTTTTCTTATTCTGTAAACTTTTAAGTAAGAGTGTGTAAGGGACGTTCTCATCTACTTAGGAAAATACTCACCTCTCAAATCCTCTTGAATTTTCTCTTTCCTTCTGAACTTCTTTTTCCTTCTGCACTTCAGCTCCTTTAGTAGCCTCTCGCGTTTCTTGAATTTGATAGTGCTCTTTTCTAAAATCCTTTTGGATTTGATTTTGAATCATCTTTAATTGAGCAGGTGTGTAGGACATAGAGGGTGACAACCCAGAAAGAGACTGTATTTCTTGGTGAACCCTATAAAGAGAAACATCTCGGATTTCTTGTTGTAGGTCTTTAGTCAACTCTT
>CAYOCE010000083.1:0-3189 GCA_964402405.1 uncultured Hyphomicrobiales bacterium
AGAAGCCAGAAAAAGTGCAAGTAATCTTCTTCTTGCCATTGAAAGCTCCCCTCAGGAGGACTATGTTCTTAAAAAAGATCTTTACGTTCATATCCCAAAAGAGAAAATCGTAACAGTTGCAAGGCTACTCGTGGATGAGCATTTTGATAAAGACATCTCTTTCTGGAAGTATATTGATAGCGTAGAAGATTCCATCAAGATTAATATAAGGCATTTGTTTTTAGCCCTTAATTTTAGAGTAACCCATAATAATACCTTGAATAGAGTTGTTTCCTACGTAAAAGAAAAATTGCTAAAAGAAGGGCTCTCGGGCCCCCTCCCCTCTGACATCAAAGCATGGATTCCAAAAGACGAGGAGGTTCACATAATATCTAACGAGGGGCAAGCCCTTTATAACAGGCTTGAGTTCTTGCTTTACATGAAGATGGTTCATCATCTGAGTACCAATAAATTAACCCTGGAACACAGTATCAAGCATAAAAAAGTTGAAGACGAGCTTTTAAACCAAAAGAAATGGAGCAAAGAAAAAAGAGCCATTTTAAAATCCCTTGACTATCCAAAGCTTCTCTCTCCTATTCAAGATGCTTTAAGTGAAAAAAGAAATTCCTTAAAAAACCTCTATAAAATTGTGAATGACTCCATAGAAAGTGGCGAAAACAAATTTATCAAAACAAGGCACAATAAAAAAGGCGAACCCGTCTGGCGCTTGACTCCCCTTGAAGCCCTTCCAGATCCTAATGAAGTCTTTCTTGCACATCTTCAACAGCGAGGAATTGTTGAAGTCATTCGCTTTGTAAATGAAAAAACAGGATTTTGTAAGTCTTTTAACACCATTCTTCCTAGATCCAAAAAGGGATCTCCAGATACAGAAGTGATTACAGCCTGTATCCTAGCTAATGCCATTCGTCTTGGGGTTAGAAAGATGGCCCCCATTTCTGATCTTTCTGAATCCACCCTTGTTACAACAGAAGCTTCCTATTTACGCTTAGAAACCCTTCTCCCAGCCATTGATACCATCAATAATGCGGTTGCAAAGTTCCCTATCTACAAAGAATGGTACATCAATGGCGTTTTACATGGCAGCATGGATGGACTCAAAATAGAAACACGTTTTAAAAACGTTAAGGCGCGCCATTCTAGTAAATATTTTGGCACGGGAATTGGGGTCTCTGCCTACAACGAAATTGTTAACTCTCTTTCCATTGCAGGGCGTCTTATCGGAGCCAATGAATACGAAGGGAGTTTTGTTTTTGAAATGGTTCATCAACAAAATACCTCAGAAATAAGGCCAACCCACATCTCCACCGATAAGCATGGTATGAATGCCTTAAACTTTGCCCTCTTTGATTTAACAGATTTAATATTCTGTCCCAGGATCCCCAAGATTCACCGAGAGACTCTTTGGGGATTTGGAAGCCCAAAAGACTATGAAAACTTTCTAATCAAACCTACAAAATTTGCGAATGAGAAACTGATTATGGAAGAAGAGGATAATATGAGGCGGCTCGTAGCCTCTCTTCTGAGGGGAGAATCTTCTCCCAGTATTGTCATTAGAAAACTTTCTTCCAAGGACTATTTTAGTAGAACTAAAAAAGCCCTTGTCGAATATAACCACCTTGTGAGATCTGAGTTTATTCTCAATTATATTCATAGTTTTGAGTTTAGGCGAGCTGTTATGAACGCCCTTAACCGCGGAGAACACTATAACAGCCTTTATAGAGCCATCTCTCTTCTTAACAATGGGGAACTCAGAGGCAAAAGTGAAATTGAAATGGAAATTTGGCATCAATGTACACGTCTTATCTCCTCTATCCTTCACTACTACAATGCCTATATTTTAAACAATTTTTATGTCAATTCTACAGATGAAAAAGAAAAGCGTTTCTTGGCCAGCTTCTCCCCCACTGCTTGGGAGCATGTAAATTTCCTTGGATACTATCAATTTTACGCTAAATCTGAGGAAAACTGGCTAGAAAAATTATTGGATCAATGGGACTGGAAAAAATATATGGATCTTGTTGAAAAATAATTTTATTGACCTCTCCAGACAAAAAATGGTTTACTACCACTTGATCTTCGGATCAGAAAAACTCTCTTAGTTTGATGTTTTTTCTGTCCTACTCAAAGGAGTTACTTCAAAGTAATCAATGATGCAAAATGAAGAACTTGTCATAAAAATTGATAAAGTAGCCTCTAAAATTATCCAAAAGGGGGGTGATGCGGAGGCGTTATTAAATGGGTTGATTGACTACAGAGATGACTTTTATCGTATTTTAAAAACCTCCTCCCCTGCTCAATTGGATAAATATTGTAAAAAATTTCCTGGTTTTTATGAATACATAAAAGTTGTCAGTAATTTAGCTGAACTTATGGAGCAGGGAAAATTTCCTGCAACACTCACTGAACCAAAGTATACATCAAATTCAACTGATAATAAAACGCCTACCGATAGAAAATCGATGAAAGAAATTCAACAGGTGATGAATCATGCGCTGTTGCAGATACGTGATTTGGTAAATCTTGAGGCAAGTGATCAATCTGAACTGATACCCCCAATCAGTCTGTTTCTTCTTTCTGTAATTTCGACCGCTGCGGATTTGGTTGAAGTAGCGGCACCTGGAGGGGGCGCCTATCTTTACGCAGAGATTGAAGCGGGGGCAAAAATGGGTGGTATAAGTTCGATTTCCAAAGCAATGCAGGATAGATCGCCCCATTATTCAATATCGGGCATGAATGAAAATGATTTACCTACTGCGATGAATTATATAGGACAACAGTTGATTATCACACTCACAAAAGCAATGCATGAGCTGCCGGAACCACTTCGCACCCCCGAGATACAATTACGCGGTATCGAAGCCCTACTGGCGAACCTCTTGAACCAAAAGTTTGATAATCCCCATGGTATTTTGGATAGCTTATGTGATCATGTTCACATGGCATTAAATGATTTAAGAGGCAATTCCAAAGTATCTACATTGCATTAAGCATGAAAAATAAGGTGGTTCGTGCTCCTGCTAATACCTAAAAACAATGAAAGAATTTTGTTGAAATTTTTTAGAAGAATATGCTGAAAAAATAAGGGGTTATAAAATTAATCTAAAAATTATGTTTGATCTCAAACCCTTACCAGTAAAAGATTTTCAGTCGCCAATGTCCGTTTTCTATTGTTCCGATAAACTGGCCCAA
>CAYOCE010000084.1:0-3116 GCA_964402405.1 uncultured Hyphomicrobiales bacterium
CGAGAAACGTCTTCCAAGGTTATCCTTTTTGGAGATCAGAGGCAGCTTCATGCAATTGGAAGGGGAGGGTTATTTTCTCATTTGGCGGATACCTTTGGGTCTTCAGAGATAAGAGATGTGAGGCGTCAAACGATTTTCTGGCAGAAGGAGATATCTGAGAGGTTTTCCCAAGGAGACGTGAAAGAAGCCCTTAGTATTTTAAGGGCGCATCAAGGCATTTTATGGGACGAAACTAAGGAAGAATCTCTCTCTCGATTGATTGAAGATTGGTTGCGAGGGGAGGAGGCAGATTATGAGAAATCCCTTGAGAAAGGGGTTAGATGCGATAAAAAAGCTTCTCCTCAAAATATTCGAATAATTTTGGCTCATCGGAACATTGATGTCGATATCATGAATCAAGCGATTCACCGGGGAAGACAGGCAACAGGGCGCGTCTCTAAAGAGGAATTTCTGGTGGATGGAGACCGGGGACGTATAGGGTTTGGGGTTGGAGATCGCGTTCAGTTTGGGACTACAGATAAAGCTCTCAAAATCTATTCAGGGAGTTTTGGAACTCTTATGGAGGCACGCATTGACCAATTCGTGGTGATAAGTGATTTAGGGGAAAAGATTATCTTTAATCCAGGAGAGTATTCGGGATTAAGGTTAGGGTACGCGAGTACTATTTATAAGGCTCAGGGAAAAACAGTTAAGGATGCTTATATTCTTCACAGTCCTAGGATTAATCAAAACCTAGGGTATGTAGCCCTCACAAGGCAGACAGAGAATCTACGGTTTTATGTGACTTATCAGGAAACAAAGAGTTTTTGGCTTCTTGAGCGGCAACTCGCGCGAGAGGATTTAAAAAGATGCTCTTTAGCATTTAAGACAGAAGAAGAAATCAACCAGGAAAAGAATTTAGAGCCTTCCACATTCTTTCAAAAACATATTGTTGATCGGTATGATGACATTAAGACAAAAATTCAAGATCGAAATTATGAGAATGTGGAGTTTTACACAGTTCCCTTAAAGGAAGAAAAGTCTCTAAAAGAGGTTACTAAGTACGACGTTCGGAAGAAATGGAAGCAAGAAGATGCAGAAGAGAAAGCCTTTTTGGCAACCCTAGAAAAACAAAAGAAGAAAAAATCTCGCTTTCCCCACATTCAAGAAAGTTCTTCAGGAAAAACACTTGACTCTTCTTTTGTCAACAAGACTCTAGAGTCCCCAGATATAAGACCTTCTTATGACATTGATAAGATTAGAGACGCTCTCCTTAGAGATGTGAGAGGGTTTGGAGAACATCTTTTGGGCGCATGTGATCCTAAACTCTCAACCCGCGAGCAACTCTATTTTAAAAAATCTAAAGAATATAAAATCTCTTTAAATGTAAAAACCGGGCTTTGGAAGGATTTTATCAATGATGAAGGAGGGCATCTTTTTAAACTCATTATGTGGAAAAGGGGAGAGAATTTTAGAGATGCTTTAGAGTATGCTGCCCACTATACAGGGGAGGGGGGGCACTTCAAGGGATCTTCTATTCAAGATCATAAAGGATCTAATTCTTTAGATCGTTCTCCTGCTAATCGTAGGCCTTTAGATTATCAAAGGGAAGTAGACGCACGAGAATTAGCTCTTAAGATCCAGAAAACCAAAGATCTCTATAAAAGATCAGAACCTATTGAAGGAACTTTGGCTGAGAGGTATTTAAGAGAGCACCGAGGGATTAAAGAAAAACTGCCTACGGATCTCAGGTTTATAGACTCTTTTTATAATACAGAGCTTAAAGAAAATGTTCCTGCCCTTGTGGCCTTTACAAGAGACAGGGAAGGGAATTTAAAGGCTTTTCAAGTGACCTATCTTGATTCCAGTACGGCTCGTAAAGCAAAGGTAGAGACGACCAAAAAGACCCATGGGAATGTGTCACGCTCTTATGTGGAGATTCAAAGAGAGTCGGGGGTCACTTATATGGCAGAGGGGGTCGAGACGGCTCTTAGTCTTAAAGAAGCGGGTGTGAGAGGCACTATTCTTGCTAGCCTTGGTATTCAAAACATAAAATATTATGAAGAAAGAGAGTTTGAAAAAGGAGATAGTAATGAAAGAAAAACTCTTATCCTTGCAGCGGATCATGACGGAGAGAACTCTAGAACAAAACCCATTATAGAAAAAGCCGCAACAATTTTACGAGAAAAAGGGTATACTGTCCAAATTATTAAACCAACAATAGAGGGTCAAGATTTTAACGATGTTCTTAAAAAAGAAGGAAGAGAAAGGGTTTTTGAGTATTTTAAAGAGACTCAACTTAGAGATCAAAAGTCGATGGTTGAAGAACTTCAACCACTCAGCCAAGATGAGGAAAGAGTCCAAGGAACAGATAAAAAACTTTCTAGTCCCCGTTCTCTTCCAAGCAAAACATCAAAAATTCTCCTTGAAGACCTTTCTCAAAAGGATTCTGCGTCGTTAATACGAGAGGTTCCATCATTAGAAGTCCTTTCAAAGCTCTATGAGAAGAAAGTAAAAACTCTCTTTAAAGATAAGGTGGGGGAGGGGTATAAGGACCATCTGCCCGAAATCAAATCCATTGCCTTAAGGGTGGCTCAAGAGAAAACGATCAATCCCTCCTATCAAGAAAAAGATCTAAGCGCGCTTTTTGGAAAGGCGCAGTATGAACTTCATCGCTTTGAAGAATTGAAAGAGAATAGCATAAAAGAACAGAAAGAGATCCATTGGACAAGGCATGCTTTGGAATCCAAGCTCTTGTCCCACATAGAAGGGAATCTCTATTTAGAAAAACGACTGGGTAAAGAAAATTTATCCAAAAAAGACTTTAAGGAAATCCAAAAAGAAGGACAGAGGGTTTTAAAAGACAGTGTAGGGCATTTAAAAACCTATCAAGACCATTATCAAGCAAAAGGTTTTGATGCTGATCAATCCAAGTTTATGGCTCAAGCTCAGATGCTTCATGAGGCTGCTTATAACAAAAAGCTTGAGGGACAGGACTTGAAATATTTTGTAACATTTGCTAAAGCAGGATATATGCGAGCCTTAGAGTATCAAAAAGAGTATGCATCTAAAGTCTCGCAAAAAGAGTTGACTAAAGACCTACAACAAGAAATCCGAGATGTTTCTCTTTATAGGGT
>CAYOCE010000085.1:0-2859 GCA_964402405.1 uncultured Hyphomicrobiales bacterium
AAGAAGGAAAAAAAGAAGGAAAAAGAGAACGAGAAAAAGAAATAGCTAAAAAAATGCTAAGGCAAAATATAGATATTGAAACTATTTCCGCCATTACAGGATTATCAAAAACAGACCTTGAAGAGAAATAAAAAACCCCGGGATCTTTGATGGATTCCCGGGGATTAAGCTGACCTAGGTCTTATTTATACGCTAGAGTTTAAACATTCTTACCTATGCTAGCCTTGTAAGCAGGCGACCTCATATCTTCTGAGACAGGCTTAAGAGCAGCTCTGGCACTAACGAGTGCTCCATCATTTACCCCAGTGGTAAGAGCAAGCTGTGATGGGGGGGCCATTATCGCAAGTGGTCCAGCTGCAGGCATAGAGCTAGTCAATGTATTTCCCGCCGTAGAGTCTCCAGTAATGGCAGGCCGTGATTGAGGACCTGTTATCGCAGGTGAGCCAGCAGAGGTCATCGGATTTCCATGCATATCTACTCCCATCCTCTTTTGCGCTCCAGCTGTAAATAGTTCCATATCAACGCCACCATCATTATTATCATTATTATCATTATCATCATTATTATCAGAAGAACTGGCAGAAGTTTCCCTTCCATTCTCTGCACTTGTACTAGCAACTATTCCTGATGCAACAGCCTGTGTGACGGCACTTTGGATTTCCATTGCTTGTGCTTCAGTAGTTGATTCTCGCTTAAGTTTTTCGACATAAAGCTGAAGTTGCTTTATGACCCCTTCAAACACTTGCTTATGCTCTCCATCATTACTACGGGATTGTAGTGCCTTTAAGGCAGATATTAATACTTCGAGATCAGCTAAAAAGGATGCATGTGCTTTTGGATCTCCAGCAATTCTCTTTGATTGCTCTCCCATTTCCATAACTGTTTTTAGAAGCATCGTTTCCATATCGTGCCCAGCACTTTTTACAGCAGCTGCCTGTGCAGGCTTGGGAATACTTTCTAGATAACGCTTAGTAGATATCGCTTTTGCTTCCATGTAGGCCTGCATTACTTTCAAAACAAGCATTTGTTTCTCTTGCGGGGTTTTAACCGATAGTTGCCCTAATCTTACTTTGGCAAGGTGTATAAATGCAGCTCTTCCATCATCATTTAGATCATTCCAACCTGGAACCATGGACAGTCCTTTTTCAGATGACCTATATCCTTTATGGAATCGCGAATGTTCCTTGAAGGATATATCCACGTCAGCTGTAGAGGTTAATGCCCCTGCTAAACAATTTTTATGAGTTTTTTCTAACAACAAAGCAAAAAAGAATTTCTCAAGACTATTCGCACAAGCTGCTTTATTAAGAGCAAAATAGGCACCCGCAGCCTTTGCCATCCCTATGGTTTTAAAGGGAACGGCAGCTGACGGCATAGTTTTTGATTCCTTCACCTGAACCCATAGATTTAACAAGGTTTTTACATCATCAATCTTTGCAGGAATTCCACCTTTTCTTGCAGCAAGAACCTTTCTAAAGGCTTGCTCCTGGTGCTGATCAAGACTACTCAAAGATTCCTTTAATGTGCTGGGGGAATTTAGAGCCTTTTCAATAGCCAGCCAGCAATTTTTATTGTTGCCTGGGAATAGAACAGATTTTAATGCTGTATAGAAATTCTGGGCACAGGTTAATCTGTTATAGGTGCCCCCTAAATTATAAAGGCTTAAGACGTCCCTATGGTTGTGGACAATTTGATGGATTTCCATCAATAAGGCCTTTAATTCGGCGCCTGATATGTTTTCCATACCTGCCCGTACGGCAAAAAGTTGTTTAATTTTTTCCTGATCTTCAGGAGAAAACAGAGCAAAAACAAATAAGAATGAGGCATTTGATCCCTTTGTACCTGCCTGAAATAGAGCTGCTTTCATTCCTGATTTGTTAGGGTTAGTTGACAAAGCACTTTGAAGGGCAAGGTTCAAATCATTTGCGCAATCTTTTGCACTAATTTTAGAACCATCTATAAGAAGCTGCTTGGATTCTATGTTGCCATCTTCAGAAGCAAGCTTAACTGCCTGTGGATTTAAAGCTCTAGCAACTCTATCTTTTAAGAGCTCATAGTCAAATCCACCCTCTGCAGTCTCAAAGGATGTCTCATTCCATCTTGAAAAAGGCACTTTTTCTTTAATATTCTTCTGGACTAATTGAAGGAGATGATCAAAAGCGACAATAACGCCACTATCTGTTACCTCAGCTACCTTCATAATATGAATAAAATTCTTAGGGGCTCTACCACTTACAATGTTATTTAAAGAATTTAGCGCCCCTTTTATACAATTAGGCTGCGGACTAGCATTCAATGATTGCAAGGCCAGTACTGGATCTCTAGAACAGTTATTTTGAGTATACTTAGAAAACGCACCAAATCCCGCCTCAACAGGTGAAACAGACATACCAGCAATAAAAGTAAGAGAAACAATCCCCATCAATTTTTTCATTTTTTAACTCCCCAATAATTCTTTATGTTATATAGTTTATACTTTATATACTATCATAATAATTTTTTATTGTAAAGTATTTGTAATTTATACCAGGATCACTTCATGAAAAGTTTTTAAATTACCTTCATACCTCTCCAGAGCCACCCCGACGAAAGTCGGGGTCCATGGAACGCTAACGCGGGCAAGACCTTGAATGCTATTCACTCTCTTGGACCCCGATTTACATCGGGGTGGCCTACCCACTTTTCGTCGGGGTGGTGTTTCGTTGAGAGATTACCTAAAGCTTAAAATATCTTGTAATCTGGGAAGCTAATTTTTGCGTTACCATCTGCAAATCATCCAGAGGCCTATGGTTGAAGTTTTCCAATACTCCTTTAAAAGGACGAGTCAGGTTTTTTTCTTGTAATAATTGATGAAAGGCA
>CAYOCE010000086.1:0-2830 GCA_964402405.1 uncultured Hyphomicrobiales bacterium
AACATAAATTATCCTTCAGCATTTTTATAATGCATAAAATTAATTTGTCAAGGGGGATTAAAAAAGTAAATTTTTTTACAACAAAAAAACTATCGACATTGATAAATGCGTTTGATATATATGACCCCTGGGGGCGCTTAGCTCAGTTGGTAGAGCAGCTGACTCTTAATCAGCGGGTCATAGGTTCGAGCCCTATAGCGCCCACCATTTCTCCCCACCACGTATGTAAAGATACCTTATGAGAACTGAAGTAGAAAGTATTGTCAAAGAAATCCAAGGAGTCATATCCCTCCTGAGGGGGCGGCTTTGACTGGGATAAACTTCAACTCAATCTAAATGATTTAAATGCAGCCATAGAGCAATCTAATTTTTGGGATGACACCCAGAAGGCCCAGCAGGTCATGCAACAACGATCCTCCATCCTCGAAAAAATGGAAACTGTAAATTCCTTGGAACATTCTTTGGATGATTCTGTTTTGTTAATTCAGATGGCAGAAGACGAGAACGATCAAGAAACTTTGACAGATGCGGAAAATTTCCTGATCAGTCTTCGAAAATCAGCCAGCTCTGCCCGGATGGATGCCCTGTTGTCCCACGAGGCCGATGCCTGCGATGCATTCCTCGAAGTCCACGCAGGTGCCGGGGGAACCGAGGCTCAGGATTGGGCAGAAATGATCCTCCGCATGTACATCCGTTGGGCCGAATCTAGAAAATACAAAGTCACATGGATCCAAGAAAGCGCCGGCGAAGAAGCTGGGATCAAATCTGCCACCATTCAAATTTCTGGCCGTAATGCCTATGGCTGGATCAAAACCGAAAGTGGTATTCATCGATTGGTCAGAATCTCCCCTTATGATGCGAACAAACGACGGCATACCAGTTTTGCCTCGGTCTGGACGTACCCTGTGGTGGATGATAATATCAATATTGAAATCAACGAAGGGGATCTGCGCATTGATACGTATCGATCCTCGGGCGCTGGCGGGCAGCATGTGAATACAACCGATAGCGCCATTCGTATTACCCACCTGCCCACCGGCGTTGTGGTGCAATGTCAGAACGATCGGTCTCAACACAAAAACAAGGCTCAGGCCATGTCCATGCTGAAGGCTCGGCTTTATGAGTTGGAATTACGCAAGCGTCAGGAAGAAGCCAATGCCCAAAATGCCACCAAGTCCGAAATTGGTTGGGGCCATCAAATCAGGTCCTATGTCCTCCATCCCTATCAGATGGTCAAAGACCTACGGACAGGGGTCGAGAAAGGCAACGCCCAAGGAGTCCTGGATGGCGATATCGATGATTTTCTAGAGGCCGCATTGGAACATGCCAAGAGCGAGGGTTGAATTTTTTCAAACCATCCCGACGAAAGTGGTCGTCAGACCATCCCGACGAAAGTCGGGATCCATAGTCATTCCATGGGCCCCGTTTTTCAACGGGGTGGCCTAAACCAGCCACTTTCGCCGGGGTGGTCCGGATTTATTTAATTTATGTTTTGTTATGCATTTAAAGGTTATCTAAAGCTATGTCAAAAAGAGATTATTACGAAATTTTGGAAGTGAGTCGTACAGCGACTCAGGTGGAAATTAAAACAGCCTATCGGAAGAAGGCCATGGAGCATCATCCTGACCGCAATCCAGGGAACAAAGCGGCTGAGGAAAAATTCAAGGAACTCAATCAAGCTTATGAAATTCTAGGGGATTCTAAAAAGCGCGCCACCTATGATCAATACGGTCACGAAAGTACCCAGTCAGGATTTGGCCAAGGGGGTTTTGGAGGTGGCTTTGAGGATATGTCAGATATCTTCGAGCATATTTTCAGGAACGGAGGCCATGGAGGAAACAGTGCAGAGCAAGCACGACATGGGGAAGATATCCGCTATGATCTAGAAATCACTCTGGAAGAAGCGTTTTCCGGAACCACCAAAGACATACAATTTAAACGCCAGGGAGAATGTGAATCCTGTCATGGATCTGGGGCCAAAGCTGGCACCAAGAAGACCACTTGCCACGCCTGCCATGGTCAGGGGAAAATCCGCATGCAGCAAGGTTTTTTCATGATGGAGCGTGTGTGCGTCCAGTGTCAGGGTACAGGACAAATCATCAAAGATCCGTGTCCTGATTGCAGAGGTGCTGGCAGACTGAATGAAACGGCAACGGTTACTCTAACCATTCCCAAGGGCATAGAAGACGGCATTCAAATACGCGTCTCGGGCCAGGGAAATGCAGGAATGCAGGGGGGGAAAGCAGGTGATTTGTATGCCTTCTTGTATATTAAACCCCACGCCTTATTCCAACGAAATGGATTCAATATTGAATGCCGTATTCCCATCACCATGACCATGGCGGCCCTAGGTGGGGCGATTGAAATCCCTACCATTGACGGCACGCGGGCAGAACTAAAAATTCCCGCAGGCACGCAACCCGGGGATATCTTTCGGTTAAAAGGGAAAGGCATGACCATTTATGGTCGTAGCACCCGCGGAGATATGCATGTGCAGGCCGTTGTGGAAATCCCGCGCAAGCTCACCAAATCCCAAATGGACATACTGGCTCAATTCGATGGGGAAACAGAATCCAATGAGAATCATCCAGGATCCAGTGGGTTTTGGGACAAGGTCAAATCCCTATGGCAAGAAGAGCCCGAAGAAAAACCTACAAAAAAACCAAAGGGCGGGAAAAAGAAGAAAGAGTAGGGTCTCTTGAACCATCAAAAAATTGTGTTAGAGCAGGTTTCTAGAAAAATTTTTATAATTATTATAAAAAATATGTAAAAAAGACTTGCAAGAGTTTTTTCTAGTGATATAGTGTGTGAAAATTCAGTAAGGAGAGCA
>CAYOCE010000087.1:0-2755 GCA_964402405.1 uncultured Hyphomicrobiales bacterium
TTGGTAGCGCTGATAATCTCAAAAGGTTCCAGATGAGCTGGCAAATCCACATGGGCCACTTGCCCCATGGCATGAACCCCCGCATCCGTCCGCCCCGCCACAAAGATTTCAACGTCTGAAATCCCGCACCATTGCCTGAGAGCGTTTTCTACACATTCTTGAACAGAAGGATGTCCTGGTTGCTTCTGCCATCCGCAATAGGAAGTTCCGTCATATTCAATTGTTAATTTAAATCTCTGCATTGTTGTTTCTTAAAAAGTCTAAGGCGCCCTGTAGAATAAAGGAGGCAGCCATTTTATCCACAACTTGAGCTTGACGTACCCTCGATAAATCCCCCTCAATCATGGTGCGATGCACCGCCACTGTTGAAAGGCGCTCATCCCATAAAACAACTGGTATATCATGCATCTTTAAAAAATTATCTACGAAGGAACGCGTAGATTGGCATCTAGGTCCTTCTGTACCATTCATGTTTAAGGGAAATCCAATAACCACACCACCAATGGTATGTTCTTTTAATAAAGCAATTAATTGCCGCGCATCCATCTTGAAAGATGTACGCTCAATAGTCATTAGAGGAGATGCAACATGCCAGGAAGAATCAGAAAGGCTAAGGCCAATGGTCTTTGATCCCAGATCAATCCCTATGAGACGCCGCCTAACAGGAATAGCGACTTTAAAATCCTCTAATGATAGCAACATCAGAAATTCCGACCAGTCGGATTGAGAAATTCATAATAGAGAGAGGTCACTGAAATCACAAATAGAGTATAGAAATATTGACCTATGCTTAATAAGGTAATTAGGGCACTAAATTCTATAGATTTATGAAAAATAAATTTATTTAACCCTACTAATCCAAAGGCCATTCCACCCGTAATCGCCATGGGTACTATTAATACCAGCACTGTAGAAAGAATTAGCCTCATTATAATGCCATTTGTTTGATTCCAGGATTCCCCCAACTTGATGGGATTTCCTAAAGCAGCATTAGGAAAAATAAAAGAAAATTTAAAAGAAGCCAATTGAATCGCAAGTATATAAATACCTCCCCCTATTAAATAGGGGATATTTTCAGAGGCTATTTTTATATTCATAACATCCTGTAATTGAAGGGGACCTTCCAAGCCAAAGGATTTTAAGATCAAATTAACCCCTGGCATAACCAGAAAAGAAACGACCATCCCAAAGAGAATCTGTACAAGGGCATATTTCATTTCAAATGGCCCAAATCGGAAAGGAATAATAGAAGCAGTTATTTTTTCGCCCCGTAACGTCAAGCGATACCAGTAAACTGATAGAAAGGAAATCATTAGAATGGTTGAAAAAGAGGCTATAAAACTAAGCTTTTCCCCAATCATAGGAATGAATTTTAGCAAATGTATTACAATGCTGGCCAAAACGGGAACGGCCAAAATCGCAGGTATTTGCCGTTTATTAAGCCAAACAAATTGAAGGGCTTGTTTTGCCATATGGATAGGGTTTGGTTTTTTAATCAATTGTTGCATCTTCGTTTTTTCAAGACCTAAAGGAGTTAACACTTGTGGGTTGTAGCATGCTTTGTTATATACCCCAAGTTCAATGAAAAAGTCTCAAAGAATATTATCATTTCCCCTATGACTTTCGAACGTCTGGGTTTCGAAATTCATAGTAAGAGGCTGTTATACCCATAGCAACTAAGCAAAACAAATATTCCATTAGCTTTGATAGAAGACCTAGAATAGAGAAGAGGTGATCAAGAATTATATTGATAGAAAAAATTTTTCTTAGCCCTGCAGCTATACCCACCTCTACAGCACCAATTATACCTGAAATCACCACTAAAGCTAAGGTTGCTAATCCCATAGAAAGTAGAAATCGCAACGTGATGCCCCGCATTTGACGCCATGAATTGCGGAAATTTCTGGCACCTCCCAAGGCAATAGTGGGGAAGACAAACACAAATCTCATAATACAGAAAAGACTTGCTAGCATCCAAAGTATCCCGCCACTCAGCCAGTATATATCTGCGTGTGACATGCTTATATTTTCTATGTTAGGCATATGGAAGGTTAAGCCGTTTATGCCCCGTTGAAGTATATCCAAAGAAAGAAGGGGTTTTATGGTCAAGATGAATCCGAGAATAAGAAGAAGTAAGAGAAGCATGCCCCAAAGAAATTCTGCCCATAGGTATCTTAGTTCAATTTTTCTAAAACGCAGAGGAGCTATAATACCCTTAATTTTTTCTCCTCTTAAAACCAAACAGCACCAATAAACAGAAATAAAGGCATCGATGGGAAGATTTAAAAGAGTTTGAATCAAATTAGCCTTTTCACCAATTGTCGGGATAAATCTTAGGAAAGAAACCACAAAACTTATAACGACCGGGATCGCGAGAATAGCAAAGGCTTGCTGCCAATTGTGGTAAACAAATAGAAAAGCTTGCTTGGTAACTGAGAAAGGATTTGGTTTTTGGATCGCATTCATCTATTTAAAACCTTCTAGAGTTAAAGATAATGCAACCTACCACATATGCTATTTAGATTTCAAACATTTTAATACTGAGGTAAAATAGGATCAATTTCTTTTGTGTAGGCATTCACGCCACCTTCGATGCTAAAGGCATGAAGGCCATTTTCCCTAAGAAGTTGGGCTGTTTTAAGGCTGCGAACCCCATGTTGACAAATAACAACGATATCTCGATCACGTGGTAGAGAACCCAGGTTATTATAAACCTCATCCAAGGGAATATTATGGGCATCATCAATGGCAGCAA
>CAYOCE010000088.1:0-2699 GCA_964402405.1 uncultured Hyphomicrobiales bacterium
GGGCCACGGGCACCATGGGGAGCGTGGTCACAGTTGCAGGGGCTGCGGGATTCACTGGTATCTGTTCCCAGGCAGCCGTGGCCGTGGTCGCCAATCAAGGCAATATTCTAGAGGCAGCTAGGCAACTGGCCTCCACAGATACCTTAAAGAGCCTGGCCATGACCATGGTCACGGCGGGCATTGTGGAGGGGATCTTCTGTGGACTGGATATGTCCACGGTCTATAAAGCGCCTCCAGGGACTCAAGCTGCTTCAACGAGTGGCATAGAGGCCGCAACAGGCTTTGCCAAAGATATGGAAGCCTTCCTCGGCCATCTGAATCGCGAGACCATCCGCGGCGTTGTGGGGGCTAGCGTGGGTGCTGCCTTCGGGGAGGAATTTAATGCAGGGAAGGTAGCAACAGGGATTGGGGCTAGCACCATTGGAGCCTTTGCAGCGGGTAAAATTGGAGCCTCTCGAAGTGAGCTTGGATATGTGACTCACAAAGCCCTGCATGGCATATTGGGGGCGGTAACCGGGGGCATAGTAGGTGGATCAAAAGGCGCCTTAGGAGGTGCCATTGGTGGTATTGCAAGTGAAGTCTTTATGGAAGCCAGCACAGATTTGTTAGCGGAGGCCATGGTGTTAAAACAACAAAACCCTACCGCCACAGCACCACAATTAGAAGCCATGATGCATGAAAATATCCGGGTGCGTCAGATTCTTGCAGAAATGACCGGTATTGGGGTGGCAGCCATGGCTGGAGGCGATGTGGGGACAGCTAGCATGGCAGCACACAATGCGGCGCATCATAATTTTGCGATGGCCATTCCCTTGGCTGTTGCGGGGGCTGAGGCATTAATGGCAACAGTAGGCGGTGCCGCTTTGGTAATGGCTGGTGCTGCGGGTGTAGAGGCATTAAAGGAAAAATTGAAGGATTTATTAGCAGAAAATAGGGGAGATGTGTTATACAAAAAGAAATCTGGTGATGGAGAAAAGCCTAAATCATCTAGGCCTTCAAGTTCTTCTGGACTATCTTCTTCAGGGGGTAGTCCTGATGATAAACCTAGTGCGCCCGTTGCAAGGTGCCTCGTAAAACTACCATGGAGAGCGATTCAAAACTCCGACAAACAAACGTTCCTAAGGCTGAAAGTCCTATTTGGAAGGAATTGAAACCATATAAGGGGTCTGTTAAAACAAACGGAGAGGCTGGTAGTAAAAAACGTTACTTTGAATGGGATTATGAAAAGAATGAGATAGAAATGTATAATCATAGGCATCAACATTTAGGATCCTTAGACCCTAAAACAGGTAAAGTATATGGTTCTGCTGTCCCAGGTAGAACATTAAAAAAACTATAAGGAAATTCAAATGAAAACACATAAACACTGCTGTAAAGATATGGATTTTTTTTTAAAAGAAGATAAAATAGATATTGTATACTGGCCGTCAGAAAGATTTTATGGAATTGGCTCAAAAAGAGGAACATCTTCCGCACAACTTATTCATTACTGCCCTTGGTGTAGCACAAAACTACCAAAAGATTTAAATGATGAATTATGTAAAATTATATTTGATGAACTTAAATTAGATGATTTTGATGATCCTCGTATGCCAGAAGAATTTAAAACAGATGAATGGTGGAAAAAGAGGGGGTTATAATTTTATAAGTTTTATCTGATAATAAATTTTATAATATCAATTTTGAAATTCCTAATTTATTAAAAAAGTGGCTTGAAATAAAAGATTGGTATGTTGTTTTAAAGAGTTCAGAGAAGTATAGTAAAAATTTTGTTGACTCATTTAATAATTTAATTGCTTTTGAATGTGATGTTAATGAGTTTCCTGTAGATTATGAAAAAGAGGTCTTCTTGAGATAGATATCCTAACACTAACAGCAATCAAAAAGAACCCGAGAGAGACTTCCCTCAGGTTCAAGGTAACAGGGAGGTACGTGCAAACTCTTTTCAACAAAAGAAAGGTTATTATACATTTCTTAAAACCGCTCAAGATTAGTTGTTAAGAGTCTGCATTAACAAACATCCAAATCCTGTTTGTTATAATTATATAATTGATCATATGTGCTCAATTGTCAATAAATTTTATGTATATGTAGTAAATATTTTTGTTGTTTTGAGTATATTTGGTAAAAAGGTTGCGAAAGATGAAGTTTCAGCCTTATAATCTGTCCTATGACCACTCCGCTCATTAACCAAATTGAAAAACACTTACGTGAAAAAGGCCTGTCTGTGCATGCTCTTGAGAAAATGGCTGGACTTAATATCCATGCTGTTAGAAACATTCTTTCTGGAAGATCAAAAAAACCAAGTGCTGAACTTATCTCTGCTATTGCTAACGCTTTACAATGTAGTACGGATGATCTTTTAGGGAAAAAAGACAATCTAGATTTTTCAAATGCAAAATTTTCTTCATTTTGTTCTGATTCTCAAATTAATTCGATTCAAAACTCTAAAATTCTTTTAGAAATTTTAAATTTTATTTTTAAAAATAATCTAGAAAAAGTTTCTAACATTTCATTTTATGATGTTTTTAGCTGTGTTGAAGAAATTTATATATATTCAACACATAAAAATAAAGGAGTGTTTAGTAAGTCATTTGCTCAACAAGCTATTGAAAAATTGATTGACCAGAAAAACAAATGAATCCTACCAATACCGCGGATCGGTAAGATTTGAAAATGTAATAAGATCATCAAAATAA
>CAYOCE010000089.1:0-2664 GCA_964402405.1 uncultured Hyphomicrobiales bacterium
TGGTTGGCTTTCTCCTTTAGAAGCTTTCCGCAAAAATTTAAATCGTGTTGCACTTGGGGTTAGGGGAGCAATGGAACAGGGAACCGACTTAAGGAATTTTATATTCACTTTGAACATGAGAATATTTATTTGATTCCCTTATTGAGATATTATTCCTCCATCAAATAATCGGTATACCGTTGCATTGTGAACATTAAACGTTTTGGCTATTTCTTTGATCGATTTACCTTCGTGCAGAAGACGCAGAGCCAACATTTTTTGATCATCGTTCATCTTTTTTGGCCTCCCAAAACGTACCCCCCGTATTAAGGCCTGTTTTCGACCAGCGGACGTACGTTCACGAATCAGGTCACGTTCAAATTCAGCAATACCTGCAAACACAGTCATGATCATTTTACCCGAATGAGAAGTTGTATCTGCCCAAGGCTCTGAGATTGAACAAAAAGATGCCTCTGCTGCTTTAATTAATTCAACTAATTCCAGTAAATTCTGGGTTGAGCGAGCTAGTCTATCTAATTTCCAAACGACTACAATATCATCAGGGCGAAGCTGATCGAGCAATCTTTGTAATTCAGGGCGTTCTCTTTTTGACCCAGAAATCTTTTCTTGGTAGATACGACTACAACCAGCCTGGTTAAGAGCATCTAACTGCAATTCCAGATTCTGATCAGTGGTTGAAACGCGTGCATACCCAATCTTCATGATCTATCTCTATAATTCATTTGCAAATCATACTGCAAAACAATATACTTTTGCGACTAATTTTTGCGATACCTTTAACTCAGTAAATATATCATCTCACCTACGATTGCAAAAATCCTAAGTTTTGCAACAACAACTTTGATATTGGATCAATATGCCTGTTAATTTTCTTTCACCTGCTCAACGTGATAATTATGGTCGTTACCCTGATGACCTATCGCAGGATATAATTGCTAATCATTTTTTCTTGGATGATCAAGACCGCGAATGGATAGCAACTAAACGCGGTGACTTTAGTCGTTTAGGTTACGCATTACAACTTGTAACAGTTCGATTCCTTGGCACATTTATTATCAACATAACAGATGTACCTTCATCTGTAATTGAGAGAATTGCGTCTCAGATTAATATTATAAACTACGAAAGCTGTTTGTCAGCCTATCAAGGCAGTGAGCAACGCTGGCGGCACACTGCTGAAATTCGATCACGCAATGGTTATCGTGAGTTTACAGAAAAAGGAAACCGTTTTCGGCTTGGGCGAAGGCTATGTGCATTATGTTGGACAGGGACTGATAGGCCTGGAGCCCTTTTTAATTATGCATTGTCTTGGCTATGCACCAACAAAATATTACTTCCTGGTGTCACTGTTCTAGAACGCTTTATTGCTGAAATTCGTTCCAGAATGGAATCTCGATTATGGAAAATGTTGATTAAAGACTTGCCACATTCAAGTTTAAAGTGCAACACGATTTAAATTTTTGCGGAAAGCTTCTAAAGGAGAAAGCCAACCAAGATTTTTTCTTGGTGTAAGGTTATAATTGTCGATGGTTTCATTAAAATCCTCCGATCTCATTTTTTTAAGATTCGTTTTTCTAGGCAAATCCCTTCTCAGTCGACCATTTGTGTTTTCAATGCCTCCTTTTTGCCAAGATGCATAAGGATCACAAAAGAAAGCAGGAACAGCAATAGATTCAAAAACATTTGAATGAGCAGCAAATTCACCCCCATTATCATAAGTAACCGATTTTCTTGATTTTTCAGGAAGATCCTTCAATAAGGAAATAATGGCCTGAGCGGTATCCAGGGCTTTTTTGTTTTGGAGTGGGGTACTCAGTGTAAACATTGTTTTTCTTTCTCGAAGAACGAGCATATGTTGAGAATTTTTCATAAAGGACATAAGGTCGCCTTCCCAATGGCCAAAGGCTTTTTTGTGTTCGATAATCTTAGGTCTATCATGAATAGAAACCCTATTTGGTATGCGAGAACTACCTGCTTTTATTGATTTTCTAAGCCCTCTTTTTGCCTTATGTCGCGGCAGAAATTTCCATAATTTTTCTTTTTTTTGTTCTTTTTGATAAATCCAAGCATAGATTGTTTCATGGCTTATAGCGCGTAATTTTTTCTGTCTATGGCGCAAATATCCTGCGATTTGTTCAGGTGTCCAAAAGTGACACTGAAGTTTATCCATCACAAATTCTTTTAAATTAGGATCTTTATCTAAAACACATCCTCGGCAGCGTCTTTCTAGGGTTTTGAGTTGCGCAGTATCAGGCCAATAGCCTTGTTGCTCATTACGTTTCAATTCACGAGAAATCGTTGATTTAGAACGGCCAATTTCCAAGGCTATCCTCTCTATCGATAGAGAGGATAGCCTTAATTGTGCTATTTGTACTCTTTCTTCATAACTCAATTGCTTGTATGATCTCATTGCAATGCCTTTCTGTGCTTGTTTTTTTCAACTTACACTTTAAGGTGTTGCACTTCATTTTAGAAGATGGGCCTCACAAATGGCATCAAAACCAATTGGTCGTCGAATTCTTCCGCGAACCCGAACATTTTAAGGATGGACATAATATCCGCGCGTAATTTACCCGTATAAGGCAAGCCCGCCCAGTTTGTTTCTAAGAACACGCCTTTGACGATTTGATCAGCGATTTGCTTTATTTGGGCGTTAATGGCTGG
>CAYOCE010000090.1:0-2548 GCA_964402405.1 uncultured Hyphomicrobiales bacterium
AAAGGCCATAATTCCCCTTTCTTCCAAAAATCTGCTCCATTTTAGTTATTGGTTTCTCCATATCCAAAGCGTTTTGACAGGAGAAGACAATCATGAGCAAACTATTAATTCACGAAGCCCCCCTACAAATCCTTCCCACTCTGGCTGTGAAATTTGGCTTAAACGAAGCCATTGTTTTACAACTTAGGTCGCCCCGATTTCCCGGCTACGCCTTTCGCCTTCGCTAAAGCTACGGCGTAATTTAGGCTATGCCGTGGCGAATCGCCGGGGTGGTGCGAGAGAGTATGAAAATGGGTGAAAAATACGAACCATCTTCCTTAATAAACCATCCCCTCGGAGGGGATCGATGGCCCCCCGCTTTTGCGGGGGTAGCTACAAAGGAAGGGAGATAGATTGAAAAAAAGACAAGTCTATTTGTCCGAGGGACCTTGATTACGCAGGTTTAGTTTCAGACTCTACTGCAGGTTCAACCGCAGTAGGTTCATCAGCTGCAGCCTCAATAACAAGCTCCTCAGCAGGAGTAATGGACTCCTCCATAGCGGCCTCAACAACAGCAACTGCCTCAGCCTCTTCTACAGCTACCGCCTCTGCGGCTGCTTGTGCAGCGGCTTCTTCAGCAGCTTTGCTATCAATCAAAGCTTGGGCTGCGGCTTCTGCAGCTTTTTCAGCCTTAGCTGCATTTTCCTTCATACGTTCTTGGGTTTTTGCCCTTGGTTGACTTTGCTTGGTTTGGGGAGCAAAAGTTGGCATAGGCTGAATACCTACCTGGCCCAAAAATTTAGCAACCCGGTCTGTAGGTTGTGCCCCTACCGAAATCCAATGGAGAATACGATCTGTCTTTAGCGTTAAACGATCTTGGTGGTCACTTGCCAACATAGGGTTATACGTTCCCAATTTCTCAAGAAAATTACCGTCCCGTGGACTACGAGCATCTGCAACAACAACCTTGTAATAAGGACGCTTGTGGGCACCTGCCCTGGATAGACGAATTTTTAAAGCCATTAACTTTCCTCTTTAAATCTAGTAATATGTGTAACTCAAATAACAAGAAAGCTGATCTTCTGTCAAGCATATTATACAAATTTGTATAAGTTCACAGGAAACAGAACCATAAAGCCCCTGGAATTAGTATTCTTATTCAACTGACTCTAACCATGCCTGTAGCTTTGTTTTAGGCATGCTGCCAACTTTTGTATCAACAGGGAGCCCATCTTTGAATAAAATCATCGTTGGAATGCTACGAACCCCATATTGGGCTGGCGTGTTTGGATTTTCGTCAATGTTCATCTTCAGAACCTTGACACGGCCCTGAAATTCAGCAGACACCTCGTCTAAAATAGGCGCAAACATACGGCATGGACCACACCATTCTGCCCAAAAATCAACCACCACAGGTATCTTGCTTTGTAAAACTTCTTGGCCAAAATTATTATCACCAACTGATGCTGCCATTTTAATATTCTCCATGGGTTAAATTGTAAAAAGGGAGAGATTAATCCCTCCCACTTATTTTAATACATAAGTAAACTTACTCAAATTATCTACGTGCAGCTGGTGCCTGAACATACACCACTTGAGGCTGCTGAGCTTGAGCAGGTGCTTGTGCGTAAACCACCTGAGGCTGAGGCGCCTGGGCCTGAGGAGGGGCTTGCATATAAACAACCTGAGGTTGTTGTTGCTGATATTGCACAGGAGCTGCCTGACTATTATCCGCCACAATTCTAGAGCGTCCCTTGGTATAAACCATAACCAAAACACGTTGCCCTACCTTGTATACTTCATCCACACCTTGAACGATGGTCATCAGGCTATTGCTACCATCAATTTGGACTGTATATTCCATGCCTTGTTGTGTTTTTAGATGTTTCTCTAGGAAGGCACCGCCAACACCACCAGCGACAGCTCCGACGCCTGCCCCAATCAAAGGCGCTGTGTTACCGCCCCCAATTTGAGAACCCAAGAGGCCACCCACAAGGCCGCCCCCCATGATTCCCATGGCATTATCTTCCAGCATATCGCCTTCTTCTACAGTAATCTGACGGGCTGAAATAATTACTCCCCGATATGTCGTTGCAGGGGCCCCAACGTCTGCCCCTTTATAAGCATTTTGGGAGATTTGTCGCGTACAACCTGTTACCAACAACAGGGCCAGGATCAAATTTACAGCAAAAATTTTCTTCAACATTTTAAGTACTCCATTTATCTAAAAATTATCTGAATCAATCTTAAACCAAGGACCAATTCCAGTGCAATCGAATTCTATTAAAAAATTTTAAAAAGATAACTTTCAGGATGCTTATTTCTGGAAAATGGTATTACTTCAAACCCAGTAAATCTTTAATGTCCTCATCAGTTAATCTAGTGGCATGACCAACAATGTCAGAAGGGACGTTGTCCAAAAGTAACTGGAGAGCAATTTCTTTTGCTCGTTTTTTTTCACCTTGAGCCATGCCCTCAGCTTTTCCCTCATCAAAAGCTTCCTCTTTACCATCTCGATCTGCTTGGGTTTTCATGTCAACGGACATATACATTCTTGCCTCATCTGGGG
>CAYOCE010000091.1:0-2451 GCA_964402405.1 uncultured Hyphomicrobiales bacterium
ATTGCTGGCAACTACTGGAGTTCTACCGAGAACTCGAACAATCCCCAGAACAACGTATTCGTTCGGGCAAATACGGGTTGCATTGAAAGAGAAATTAATTAGAACGGTTTAGGTTAAACGGCAAGAGAGCCCTATAGTCTTCTGCTGTTTTGCAAGAGCGGATGTTTTCAAAGAGATACTTAAGATAATCAAATGGATTGAGTCCATTGGCCTTAGCTGTAGCAATGAGGCTATAAAACAGGGCGCTGGCATGAGCTCCTCTTGGGCTACCTGACATCATCCAGTTTTTTCGCCCTAAAGCAAAAGGTCGGATGAGATTTTCGATGAGATTATTATCGATTTCAAGGCGGCCATCCAAAAGATAAGCTGTCAGCTCGCCCCATCGAAGATGCATATAATCTAATCCCTTGCCTAACTCAGATTGAGGGACAGTTGTTTTTATTGTTTTGTCCAACCAGGTTTTAATCTGCTCGAGGATGGGTTTTGCCTGCTGTAAACGAAGCGCGTATCGTTGCTCAGCAGTGTAGTGGTTGTTACGGGCGTACTGTTCAATCAGGTAAAGCTTCTTAATGTAAGCGACAGCCTGATGGGACTTTCCCGTGGTTTTAGCCAGTTTTACAAGCTTTGCGAAAGGCCTTCTAGTGTGAGCCCAACACCCCAAATGAATAATATCCGGATGGTCATCCACCCAATCATAGCCCTTATACCCATCGGTTTGCAGATAACCCTTAAAATCCTTTAATAGTTGTTTTGGCCACTGAGCCTTTCGAGTTTGCTGGTAATCAAAAAGAATGACTTTTTTATCGGTATGGTGGTTACGATAGACCCACATATAACTGGTGCTGGTGTTTTTTCGATTCGGCTCGTCCATTACTTGCATAGTCGTTTCATCGGCTTGCAGGTAATTTGATGCAATAATATAGCCAAGAAGTGCCTCTCTCATCGGCAGGCAAGCTTCGAAAGCCGCCATTATCCAGCCACATACGGTGTTCCTTGGCATTTCAACCCCTAATCGTTGCCACATGTGCTCCTGGCGATACAAAGGCAAATGGTCTTCGTATTTGCTGATAATCGTATGAGCCACAAGGCTTGGAGTTGCCATGCTCTTGGGAAGAAACAGTGGAGGCATGGGAGCGATGCTAACGCCCTCAGCACAGGGGCGACAGGCGTATTTTGGACGAACATGAGCAATGACTGAAAGTTTGGCAGGAATATACTCCAGTTGCTCTGTAATCTCTTCACCAAAGCGTTCCTTCATACAGCCGCAGGCACAGACTTTTTCTTCTTCGGGAATGTCGTGCTCGATAATGACTCGAGGCAAATGCTTTGGTAATGAACGTCGTACTGGTTTTTTACGAGTGTAGGTCACCGTTAGCGTGTTTTCTTCCTGGGGAAGTTCTGTTGCCTCAATCGATTCTGCTTCGTCAAATTGCAATTCACCTTGCCCGATATGGGCCTCTGAGGAGCGGCCAAAGCGTTGTTGTTTGGCCAGGCGTAATTGCTCCAAAAGAGAATGGTATTTATCTTTCCATTCCTGCGCTTCCTGCTGCAATGATTGAAATTCTTCTTGTTGGAACGGGGCAAGAATCGCTTGAAATTCAGAAGAAAAAAATAGATTGTCTGGTAGTCGTTTTCATGGTGGAATTATACCATAACCACCATGATTATCTGAGCTTTTTTCAATGAAAGTCGCGATAAATTACAGGGTCTTCTCCTGGATGAAATGTGTATTTATTAGAAGCCATGAGCCAATTTAAATGGTCTTTGGTTAACTCAATATGGCCTTGGGTATTGCGCGGGAAAATGAACTTTCCTTTCTCTAACCTACGGTACCATAAAGTAAAGCTGCATTCCTCATAGTACAGAGCTTTGAGTTTAGAGCCACAGCGGCTACGAAATAAAAAGAGATGCCCCGATTCAAGCTCCATACCAAAGACTTCTTTGACTAATATCGCCAGGGTATTAATCGATTTCCTCATGTCCGTAATGCCACAATATAAATGAACCTGTACTTTTTCTGGAATCAGCATAGCAACCTCAATTGATGGAGTAAGGAGGAAAAATCCTTACTCTTGATATCCATTTGTACTTCACAACGAATCTGATTGGGAAATTGGATAAGTATTGACTGGCTCTTTGCAGGCTCCTGGGCTACAGCGTCCTTATTACTAATCAGCACCGGTTCAAAGCGAATGGGTTTATCAAAACTGGGTTGGGATTTGGGCTTGTTACTTCTTGACCCAAACTTTTTACGCCATTGATATTTGAATTTTTCAATAGGAATCCCTTGCGCATGACAGAAATCTTCTTGCGATAATCCACTTCGTTCATAACCAGTAAATAGACGTTCCCAATAATCTTCTTTTGATTTCATTTCCAGCTCCTCGTTTGAGAGAGCTTAGTTTAGAAAATTTTAATTTCTGGGCTAGATGTATTTGGCCGAACGCGTAC
>CAYOCE010000092.1:0-2163 GCA_964402405.1 uncultured Hyphomicrobiales bacterium
GTCATTTTGACCAGATGGTTTGTCCATGTGGTCATTTTGAGCAGATGCATTTGCCTGTTTCGAATTTCTCTAATTCGGCATATTTTCGAGATTAGGGAGAAATTTTATAAATGCAGTTTACATAGGATAATTTTTTCCATCCATCCCCTTGAAAAAGGGGATCCGCATCGATACTATACGTACCATACCACTTCTCCCTCGTAAAAGAGCACTAACAAAGGAAACAAACATAATGATTAAACTCTCTCAAGCTTCTTTAGGAATCGAAGAAAAGCAAGCCACCGCACGGGTGATAGATAATCTCTACTTAGGCATGGGTCAGGAGACTCGTCTATTTGAGGAAGGGCTGCAGGCTTTTATTTCAAAGGATGTTCATATCGCCTGTGTCAATACCGGCACCTCTGCCTTGCATCTTGCGGTGCAGGCGTGTGGCATTGGGGCGGGGGATGAGGTCATTGTCCCCAGCATTACCTATGTGGCCTCCTTCCAGGCCGTTTCAGCCACAGGAGCAAAGCCGATTCCCTGCGATATTGATCCCCAGACGGGATGTATAGACGTAGCAGCCGCGAAGAAACATATCACCAAAAATACCAAGGCCATCATGCCTGTGCTGTATGCAGGAGGCGTTGGTGATTTGGACGGAATTTATGAACTGGCGGAAGCGCACAACCTAAGGGTTATCGAAGACGCCGCCCATGCCTTTGGCGGGTACTATAAAGGCAAACGTGTAGGCGCCACAGGCGATATCATTTGCTTCAGCTTTGATGGTATTAAAAACATCACCTGCGGGGAAGGGGGCGCTGTTGTATCAGGTGACAAAGCCATTATCGAAAAGGTTCAAGATCTAAGGTTATTAGGCATTGCAAAGGATACAGAAAAACGATATTCGGGAAAAAGGTCCTGGGATTTTGATGTGATCGATCAAGGATGGCGCTATCACCTAAGCAACATCAATGCCGCCATTGGTAGGGAGCAATTGAAAAAAAGTGATGCCTTTTGGGAAGTCAGAAAATCCCTGTACCATCATTACATGAAGCATTTGCCCAAGGAATTCATAGAACCTTTTCAGGTGGATGTGGATCAAGTGAACCCCCATATGTTTCCCATAAAACTTAAAACGGGGAACCGAGATGCCCTGCGGGATTATCTATTGGAAAAGGATATAGAAACAGGCATTCACTACAAGCCAAACCATCTATTAACACGCTACAGATCCACTGATTGCCCCAATGCGGAGGCCCTTTATGCACGGATGCTAACCCTGCCCCTTCATTGCAATATGACTCTTGAAGACGTTCAGAAGGTTTGCGATACTATAAGTACATTCTTTGCTATGTAGGGAGGTCATCATGCGAATTTACCCATTTATTATTAATACTGTGTACAAGTTTCGGGTAAAACCTCACCAACATTGTCATCCTGAGCAGCGAGCTTTAGCGAGCGTCGTCGAAGGATCCAGCACAAATGAGAGAGCGCAGCTCTCACTTTGTAAAGAAAAAATTAAAGAGAAGGCTTCGCCTTCAGATGTGTGCTGGATCCTTCGACGACGCTCGCTAAAGCTCGCTGCTCAGGATGACAGCATTTCTAATTACAAGCTAAACCTATACATCTCTCTTCTCATCAACTGTTTATTGATCGCATCTGTAGAAGGTCAGCAGCAAAAAATTCAGGATACTCAAAAAGCCATTGAGTATTTTACGACGGAAATGAAGTTTACCGCCAGTCCCCATGAAGTCAATTTAGCTATTACCTCCCATAGAAAGAATTTCACCGTTGTGGATGTGCGGGATCGCAAAGCTTATGCGGCAGGACACATTCCCGGGGCGATTAATCTTCCCGTTGGGGAGTATAATTTTGATGGAAACGATACCAACTTTCCAGGCCTCAGAACCGATGGATTTAACTATGTTTATTGCTATGCCCTGTTATGTGATCTTAGCCAAAGGGCTGCCATAAAATTTGCGTCCTTAGGATACCCTGTCAAGGAAATGAAGGGTGGATTCCAATCTTGGAAGGATCATGGCTATCCTGTGGAGAAGTAAAAAACCACGTCATACCAGGCCGTGAGCGAAGCGAGCGAGGTCTGGGATCCGGGGATTATGGGAGGACAACTCGCCACGGCGAAGCCTTTGGCGTAGCCGGGAGTCCTCGCCTTATTTTTTC
>CAYOCE010000093.1:0-2085 GCA_964402405.1 uncultured Hyphomicrobiales bacterium
ATTTAACTTATCTTACGGAACTCGATCCTTTTTGGGCAGATGATGAAAAGAGCGCGATTTTAAACCCAGAAGGCATTCTCTTTGGAAACCCTATTGCCCAAGCTGCGTGCGCGGCGGACGCAATTGCCTCAACATTCGATTTACCCATTGATCTTTTATTCTGGTGCTCGGGGGCTTGGGGAGGACTTTATCCTTTTGGAGGAACCATCCGAGATCATGAAGGAGGTATTCAAGCGTCTTCTCTTGTGGTTGCACGTTTTATGGCAAAACTCCACCGAGAACTTTTGTTATGGGGCACGGTGGGAACTCAGGCTCTTTGTGGCCGGTATCCTATGCCCATTATTAAAAAAAGCCAATATCGCTTGCAGCTTACCTACCCTCATCCCGAAACAACTGCGTGCCATCCCATTGGAAAAAACCCCATCATGTTTCAAGCAGGCCATGAGTTCCCCTATAAGGGATCTGATTTTGGATATTTAGTCTGGCGTAAACGAGACTGTTGCCTTTTATGAGG
This sequence comes from uncultured Hyphomicrobiales bacterium, assembly GCA_964402405.1. Classification (GTDB taxonomy): domain Bacteria; phylum Pseudomonadota; class Alphaproteobacteria; order UBA7879; family UBA7879; genus CAYOCE01. Next base: position 515 of record CAYOCE010000093.1, read on the forward strand.
AAAAAGAAATGAAAATAAAACACGTTTTTTTTTGGATGTTTTTGCAGGTTTTAGGAGTAGAAGCTCAATCGCAACTTGAGTCTTCTATTTTAGAAGAGGGTAAAAAAATTGGAAAGAAAGCAGAATCTGACGCTTCTTTTTTCCTCCTAGAGATGAGAAAAATATCCCTTCAAAATGATTCAAAGAAAAAACTGCCCGTAAAAAATCGTTGGGCCGAATCGACTCTTCTTCCTTCCGTCGTTAAGCCAGAACTATGTAAAACATGCTCTTCTCAAAATCTCAAAGCTCAAGAGTCTTCTTCTAAACAAAGCTATGACCTCTTCCTTCTCAAAGCACAGATATTAGTCTTTATCTCATTTTCTTTAGGGGATGAAACCCTTAAAAAGCTCTATTATGACGCATCTCGAATAGGAGGAAAGCTTATTCTTCAAGGCCTCTTTAAAGAGTCCTTCAAAGAAACTCAAGAAAAAGTGAAAAACTTAGGAATCATTGTTGAAATTGATCCGCCTCTTTTTGACCTCTTTCAGATCAAACACGTTCCCACCATTGTTCTCGCAAAAAACGATGATACGCCTTTCCATAAAAAGTCCCTACCCCTTCATGATCGCATCATGGGGAATGTAAGCCTTACATACGCACTCGAAGAATTTATGAAAGAAGGAGAATTAAAGAGAGAGGCTTCTATTTTTTTAGAAAAGCTGAAAGGGAAAATCCATGAAAGTTAAGAGTTTGATCGCCTCTTTTTTTATACTGTTCCCCCCTCTTTTATGGGGGGATGCATCCCGGCAATATAAAGCAGGAGAAGCCATGGGAACGGCTCAAATGAGAGAAACTCATTCTATGAATCCCGGTGAAATACCGGGGTTTAAAAGTGCTGCTCCTCCAGAAGCCTTTCTTTACGAGCGACCAGAGGCATTGGGGGGAGAAGCACATAAATCCACCCGTAAAGATGACTCTCTCTCCCCTCAAGCACTTCTTTTAGAGACTCAAGAAAAAAGAGGCCATATTATTTTAGATCCAGAGCATGATCCCCTGTTTAAAGAGGCAGATAGAATTATAGAAAACCCCCATAGATCTCTAGAAGTTGTTGAAATAGAAGAAGAGAGACAATCTCCTTCCCTAAAACAACGACATACATGTCATGAGAACTCGGAACCTCTTATCATTGAAACAAGGGAATATATTACTCACGTAAAAATAAAACAAGAAAAGCGCCTTTATACAGAGTCTCGCAGAGGGTGGTGTTTTGATAATTCTGCGGGATATGGCTACTATAAAACTTTTGAAGTCCCTCAAGTTACCAAGAATTGGCACCGTCGATATGAGAATAACCATGTTCATTGTGATTGTCTTTGGAACTATTATGATTTTTATGAGCGCGAAGGATTTTTAAACGTTTTAACGAATAGATTGGAATCCTTAGGAGAGTGGCAAAAAGTAGGAGATACTTTAGAAGAAAGAGAAGAAAAGTTTCCGGAGCGTGTTAAGGAGCATCTCTCTCTTAAGACTGTTTTAGGAAAAGAACATGATATCCTCTCTATAGATAAAGAGGTTGATTCACTGGTAGATGA
>CAYOCE010000094.1:0-1948 GCA_964402405.1 uncultured Hyphomicrobiales bacterium
ACTATGATTTATGGAGAATTTTTAAAGAATATAGTCATAATCTTAACACTACCCTTTTGCCTGAGCTTGTTAATAGAAAATGCTTAAGAAAAAATCTGCAATTTAACGGCCCACAAGACCTTTTTAACGAAACACTAATGAAAGACTTAGATGTGTCTTGGAAAAGGTGGGTAGGTCCCTTGGTTAAAGAGCTTCCTGATAAGGATATAGTGTTAAAGGATCTAGAAAATATATTGGATCCTATTTTTAATAACGCAAACTCTGTTTTTGAATAATATAAAAATTCTATGTTTAAGTATTACTCCTTAACGCTTATATAAAATGTTATATTTTGTAAATATGATCAATTATAAGTTTATAATATAAATGCATCTGTATATAATAATTGTTTTGACAGTGTTGAGATAGCTATCCTTTCCCCACTTTGTATTGAAAATTTTTCCTAAATCTCACTCACCATACCGCTATGATCAGCTACCAGCTCTACAATTTCCTTTTTTTCTCCATGACCTTCCCACATGTTTCGAATAGAGTTCCATTTAAATTTATGGGATTTTAGGGTTTTTATAAATTCAGGAGGAGGAAGGGAGGGGAAGGAGATGGAAAGAGGAATTCCTTTGCTGACTTTTTGTGTGGAAGGGGGTATGTGTTTTTTGCCGTCTTCTTCCCATTTCAAAACTATTTTTTTGTCCTTCAGCTGCTCTTTTAAAAAAAGAAACGCACCCAAAAGTGTTTCGAGATTCAAATCAAAGATTCCTGTTTTTTCCGCCAACTCTCCAATTCTAATTTTTCTGGAGAGTGTTTGTTTTTTCTCTTTGATTTTTAAAAGAGCTTGATCTTTTTGAAGTCGCGCTTTTTTCTGCACAAGAATCTTTTTTCTCTCTTCTAAAGTCATTTTATGAAACCCATTTTCTTTTTTGTAAAATTATGTCTCTCCATCATCTCTCATTCGGCGAGAGGCCTTAATTTTTGTGATGATAGTATGAGAGTTTAAGAAAGTCAATAAGAGGTAAAAAATTTAAAAAGATAAACTACGCAATATGCAAACAGAAAATCTGTTTGCGCTTTATGCTCGGAATATGATATTCATGGTTGAAATGAAAATCTGTTTTTTGGTGAATCAAATGGCAATTGCGTTTGCAAGAATTGAATATGTGAAGAGGAGTGCAGGCAAAAATGCTTGCTGTAAAGCCGCGTACAATAAACGAGATAAGATTAAGGATGAAAAAACAGGAATAGTTTATTCTTTTGAAAGTCGCGGAGGGAATGTTCATCATGAGATATTACTTCCTCCTGGTGCGAACTTAAAGTTTTTAGATGCTGAGGTATTGTGGAACGCGGTTGAGAAATCTGAAAATAAAAAGAATAGTCAGGTTGCAAAGGAATTTGTTTTAGCCTTACCTGGGGATAAGATTATTACGCATGAAGATCGTCTCGAGTTAACGCGGCGATTTTGTCAGAAGTTTTTTGTGGATCAAGGACTTATGGTTCAAATTGATATTCATGCGCCTCACAGTAAGGTAGATCCAAAATTTAGTGATGAAATTGATGAGGATCTCCACGAAAAGATCGATAAAAACTGGCACGCGCATATATTGGTTCTCACAAGACTTCTTTTGGCGGATGGAGAGACTCTTTCTCCTAAAAAAGCTAGACATCTCGATGCGCAGGTGAGGTGGGGAAAGGTTGTTGAGGGAGAGGCGTGGGGAAAGCTGTGGAAAGATCTCCAGAATGCCTATTTTAAAGAAATGGGGTATGACCTCCGCGTTGATGAAGTGGGAATTATTGCTCAAAAGCATTTGGGCCCTGTTCGCATGCGACGGCATAAGAATGAGAGGCAGCAGGAACTAGATCTTTTGATAGAGGCCAACGAAGAGTTTTCCGTTATTCCAGAACATATTTTGAAACATTTTGCTAAAACTCATTCGGTTTTTGGAGAGAGGGAACT
>CAYOCE010000095.1:0-1899 GCA_964402405.1 uncultured Hyphomicrobiales bacterium
CTACCAATACCGCGGATCGGTAAGATTTGAAAATGTAATAAGATCATCAAAATAAGAAGCCTTTAGAAGAGAATCTTCTGCTCCTTCAGGACAAATAAGAACTTTGTGAATTGTTTTATTCTTCTTGTTGGGGAATAGGGATAGCTTTTTTTCAAAATCATCGATAACACTTTTTGGCGCCTTACCTTGAAGATATTTAATTTCACAAATTGTTAAAACATGATCGGCACGCTCAAAAACCAAATCTATTTGATAACCCTTATCTTTCTGATCTGTTGCTCTACTAAAAAAAACTCCAGACTTGTAAGCAACTCCGGAAAATCCTAGTATTTTAGCAATGATATAATGGTATTTTCGACACCATCTTTCAAAGGAAAATCCTATCCATTTGTAATAACTATCTGTCTTCAAAGCACCTCTAGGATTTTGATTATAGACGCCTTGGTCAATGTTTTTTTCTATAGGTCTAATAAACTTAAAATAGTAATGAAGATAATTGTCGCTAATTCCATAGCGCGTTATAGTGCTATTTTGGCCTACATTAAATGGATGGTACTTTTCAATAAATCCACAATTTTCCAAATCTACTAATAAACTACTTAAGGTGCCTCCTGAAGAAATTTTAAGGTATGATGTAAGCTCGTCACGACTTAAAAACCTTTTTTCAGAAAGCCTTTCAATGATTTCCCTATAATACTTATTGCTTGAAAGACTACTTGTAAAAATACGGGTATATTCCCTGGAAAAGAAACTTCCCGCAGTAAAGGAGTTATTACATAGTCCTAAAAATAAAGAAGAATCCCTATTAACCCATTTTAAATATTCTGGTATTCCACCAACAGTTAAATAGGCATCAAATACCTCTTTGTCACCTCTTCCTTTTAAAAACTCTTTGGCCTCTATAATATTAAATTCTTTTAACGGAATTTCGTATTGGGATCTGTTATAAAGAGCTTTTGATTGCAGTACTTTTTGAATCATAAAAGAAGGAGCAGATCCACAAAGAATCAGGAGAAGTTTAGGATTATGCCTAAAATAGTTATCCCAAGCATATTTAAGCTGAGAAATAAGAGTCCCTTTATAGTTTGCAAGCCATTGCAATTCTTCCAAATAAATAGTCCATGTGCCTGTGGCAGTATACGTTGATAGAACTCTAAAAAACTCTTCCCATGTTTGAATCTGAGGCAAAGGATCATCCGTATAGAGAGCCAATTGCCTAAGTGCGCTACTAAGCTGTTCTTTTCCATTTAGGCCTTCAATACCTTCGAATTTAAGAATATTCCTTTTTCTAAACGCTTGTTCCAGAAGTTCTGTTTTACCAATTCTTCTACGTCCATACATAACAATGATACTTGATTCATCCTTGTTGCCGATGGATTCTAATTTTTCTAGTTCGTAGGCACGTCCTACGAAATTCTTATTTTCAGAAACTAGCAAAGACCTCATTAAATTCTCCTTTTTCAGCCAACTATACTCTTTATATCATTAGTTTGGCTGAAATATCAATTAAAAATCAGCCAAAAGCACTAAAATAATACTATATTTGGCTGAGAATTTATGTTGACTACCCAATTCGCCACGCGCTGCGTGGCGAATTGGCTATTAATTAATTTTCTATTGTAGGTTATTCAAACATATTTCAAAACATATTTCATTTGCAAATAATGTCGAAAAATGGCATTATTTGAGAATGAAATATTTAAAATCTTATATAGTTGATAAACTTGCAAATGGGCACTACTTCTTTACAAAAGAAGAGGCTCTAAAGGAGCTTTCGCTCAATGATAACCAATTCAATCGGCAGGTCTGGCGCTTATCACACATCCAAAAAATCTATAAAATTTCTCATGGGTTTTATATGGTTATCCCTGACGAGTATAAGAATTTGAGATCTTTGCC
>CAYOCE010000096.1:0-1854 GCA_964402405.1 uncultured Hyphomicrobiales bacterium
GGGGGGGGACAGAGGATTAGGGATAGAATAGATAAGAAAGAAGCTTTAAAATAGGGAGTCTATCATAAAGCCTCTTCATAATATAATTTTATACCAGCGGTTATCTACCTAGGCCTACCACCGTTTCACCTGTAAAACTAGAGAAGCTATGTTTAACTAAAATACCTTTGGTATCAAAAGTAATTCTCAGCGTCTTTATTTGATCATCTGTTCCCCTATGGAACCAGTTAACCACAGGAATAAAAGTGCTCCCTTTTACATCTGATCTTTGAAAAGTATACGTCCATTGCTCATTACCATTATCTTTAAATTTTGTATCTGAAGGTTGTCCAAAAGCTTTATGAACATCTTCTTTTGTGGTTTTTCCCACAATAAGATTCTTTTCTATTTCTTCTTTGGACATCTTTTCAAGAAAAGCATGACCGGCTGTACCCCCACAGCCTGATAAAGATAATGATAATAAAAAAACGCTAAATATTTTAAAAAAATTCTTCATTTTTAATTCCTTCCAGTTAATTTTTAATATTTGCACTTAACCTATTTATTTTGAATATAAATGTCAACTTATTTTTCTATTTTTTTTAAACACAAAGTAAAATTCCCGTGTCCCTTAGCTCTTCGCGGACTTGGGATTCTTCGTTAGTACTGAGTTTCCAGGTCCAGAGGGTGTCGGTGAGTGGTTGCAAAGTTCCATGGCCAGGTTGGTTGATGAATTGCTTCAGGGTTATGCCCTGCACGATCCGATCCAAATGGGCCTGGCAGATGAAGTTGTATGGGTATACATCACGAAGATCGCCGGTTTTGTAGATTTGATCTGAGCGCCAGGGCTCATAGACTTCTTGCCATTTTTGGACAAGCTCGTGTTCTTCTTTTTCAGGACCTGGCTGTGGCCATTTCAGTCCGGTTCCTAAGCCTAATGCATAATAATTTGGTTTATTTTTAGTACTTCTAAGAAATGCAAATCCATATTTTGGTTTACAAAAAGCAGTAAGATCTGACGTCAACTTTAAAATTATAGATTCCTCAAAAGGGATTGTGTCTTCATAAAAGCAAACAAAAGCTCGTTTCTCCTTAGCAGAATAAGAAGAGGCCAATTTCCATCCAGCATCTGTCTTAGGTTCTCCTCCTGCAAGGAATTCCATGTGTTCAATTTGAAAATCCACACCTTTTAATATTTTTTGACCTCCTTTAAAGGTCATATATTTAGGTCTACCTATTAATCCCATTGTATTAGGCTCAAACTGCTCAGCCTTCATCCAATCTAAGGTATACTCAAACCAACCTTTTAAATCTGATTTTTGACAATCATAAAATATAATACTTCCTATCATTGTTTAGGTCTCCCATTTTCATAATCCCAGGTGGGAATTTCTTTAACCTTCGGCTTATTAACTTTAATCCCAGCAGTTTGTAATTGATCTCTAACTTGGAGATTTCGAGTTGTTAAATCTACTGGTAAATCACTCTTCGAGCGTACCTCTACCACGTCAAATTCTCTTCCTCCATGTTTGGTCCCCACCACATCAGGCCTGCGATTGACGGGCAGTTTAATATCATGGCCTGCATCCCTCAAGATCCGATGGTATCCCCGATCTAAGTGCACAGCTTGGTATTCGCCACTCTTAGCCATTTGTATACCTACCTTTGCTGACTCCATGGCATGACCTGGGGTCTTTGTTTTCTGCCCACGGCCATGGATAAGAGTTTTCCACTCCTGCCCCGGCCTGATGGTCCTTCCATCCACTACCCGCCATTCCCCCGCAGCAATCTTTTGTTGCATCAGAGTCTGGGTTTTGGGCCCTGACTCTAGACTTAACGCCTGTAAAGTAGGTGTTACACTATTAGACGCCCCAA
>CAYOCE010000097.1:0-1832 GCA_964402405.1 uncultured Hyphomicrobiales bacterium
GTCTGGGATGACACGTCTAAATTATAAGAATCCAGCCCTATTCCTTGCCGCCCTTTGCAGGGGCAGCCGCTGGTGCAGCAGCTGCCGCTACGGGTGCTGGCTCAGCTTCCTCTTTAGTTTTAGGTGCGATGATACTGGCCAAGGCTTCATCACGGGACGAAGCAAATTTCATTCCTTGGGGCAATTTAATATCATGTTGGTGAAGGGTATATCCAATGTCTGCTGATTTTAAGTCGACTTCCAACTGATGGAGAATGTTTGTAGCAGAGCAAATAACCTCCACAGTATAGTGCAGTACGTTTAATATGCCACCTTTTTTCAGGCCTGGGCTTTTTTCTTCATTCAAGAAAACTAACGGCACAGCAACAGATATGTGGCTTTTCTCGCTCACCCGCATGAAATCTACATGTAGAGGACGATCGTTCACGGGATGCAATTGCACATCACGAATCAATGTCTTTTGCTTTTTACCAGCAATCTCGACTTCGTAAAGGGTGCTGAAAAAATCAGGGTGGCGCATTTCTTTAACCAAAACACGTTCCTCAATGGCGAGCAAAGTTGGTTCCTTATCATCCCCATAAAGAATCGCGGGAACAAGTCCATGGCGCCTAACTTCACGCGCAGGTCCTGTACCGGCCCCGTTTCTGGAACTTACCACCAATTGTGCAACTGCTGTCATTTTATACTCCTCGAATTCAAGACGAAAATTTTAAAAAAATACATATAGGATCACTTTTTAAAAGCGTAACCCTACCCTTATACGTAATCTTTCCTTTTTCATCAAGAGGTTATTTTTAATGGGGGCGTTTTTTTCCCGGTAATTCTTCTGAGGAGCGTATGAGGGCCTACACATGAAAAATTTTTAAATCACTTTCATACGCCTTTTCGGACCACCCCGACGAAAGTCGGGGTCCATGGAACGCTAACGCGGGCAAGGCCTTGAATGATATACACTCTCTTGGACCCCGACTTTCGTCGGGGTGGTTTGCAGAGGGTAAAAATGATTCGAGTTAAATATAATTGACTAAATAAGATATAGAAGGGTTTTGGTAAAATATAGTTGATTTCCATAGAGGAAAAATGCTCTATAGTTAAATATAATTAACTTTCTAAGATATAGAAAGGTTTTTGGTAAAATATAGTTGATTGCAATTTTTGATAAATTGCTTAAAAATAAGGATAAGGCATTGGAGGCGATTTACAAATCTTCTTTTGGAGATCAACTTTTAAAAGATAAACTGAGTGAAATGATGGAGAAAAGATGGAACGGAACTTTCAGCTCGACTGGCAAGCTCTTGTCAAAGAAGCTATAAAACGACGCCAAGAACAGAAGCTAACTCAGAAAGAACTAGGGATTCTTGTAGGGGTTAGTGGGCCAACGGTTAATCGTTTTGAGGTGGGGAAAAAGAACATTACTCTTGATTCAGCCCTGAAAATACTTGGTTCTCTAGGGTTGGTTAAGTCTCATGGTTCTGTTTCTTAAACCCTACCCCCGCACCACTACCTCAAACTCCATCACTCCATGACGTACTAGGGGAGGGCCACTGGTTTTTTCCACGGTCACCTCGGTTTTTTGAAGGCTGATATCAAGGCACATGTCATCACAGACCAATTCCCCAACCATCACTTTTTGAACCATCTCCATTAACACTCCAACCTCAAGGGGATTATGGGATTTGCTCCAGATATTAATGATCAGCGTAAACAGCCCCTTGTAGTGCCCCTTGGGCAAGCCATTGGATTTTCCGGTGTCCACTAAGTCAACGGTGATGTGGGGGAATTTTAACAATCCTCCTTCTTGGCCCCCAGCCTGAATATGGGGGGCCAAAGAC
>CAYOCE010000098.1:0-1802 GCA_964402405.1 uncultured Hyphomicrobiales bacterium
TACAATGCTTTCGGAGGTGTAGCGCGTAGCGCCACATGGCATCACTTTTCTATAAATCCCTTTATCCACAAGGCTTGAGGTGTAGCCCCTCCTTCTAAACAGACCCTATACCCCTCAAAATCTGATGGAAAGGCTCTGGCTGGATAGCAAAGGGTCCTGCAAAGGGTCGATCTAGCACTACCGTTAAAAACAAGTTGGCAGCTACGATTAAGGATAAAGAAATAGACAAAATTAAGTGAAACCGCAGCCTGCCCCCATCAATGGAAAACAAAAATACGCACAACAAGCTAACAAACCAAATGATTACAAGCGTTTCTTTTTTCAACCCTTTAGTAGAGAGATCAATGCGATCATCCCGTTGCTGGCAAAGGGTTTTTGTTTCCTCTAAAATATTATCCACCATCCCCTTTTGAAAAGGTGTCGTTGAAGGGTGGCTGTACAATATAACGCGCATCTTTTGAATGACTCCTTCAGCCTCTTCGCTCATATTTTCTCCCCGCGCCATTTCAGGCCATTCTTTGTCAATAACGATTTGAGCATATTTTTTTACTTCTTGTTCAATCAGAGAATGAGTCGCAGGGGTCAAGTTTTTACTATACACATTAATACTCCTCAGGGCCTTAGCCTCTTGATGGGCAGCAACTTCAGCATCATGACAATTATTAAACAAACTATAAATGGCGAATCCCAAAAGAACAGCAATAATTTGAGAAGAAACTGAATTTGCCACAGAGATCCACTGATTGGAGCTGTTTAATTTTTCTGTTGTAAAAAAACTTCTAGAAAAAAGAGTTGTCAGCAGAGAAAATCCCACAACGGCGGCACTGGTTAAAAGAAATATCGCCATAGTCGACATATTAAATAGGGTATAAGCAAAATCTGTCATCTTTTTCCTCCAAAAATTATGTTTATATTTCTATATTATATACATATTTGAGCGTATTTTTCACAATATTTATTTTGAATTACTATCAAAAAATTATCTTGCTTCTTTCACTTATAGTGCCCTACCCATTTTAAAATAAACTCCTCAGCATTGCATCATAGGCTCCTAGCTACGTGAAAGTGGTTGAAAAAGGAATATCGCTTCCCCCAAAACCGAGGAGCTCTGAGATGGATATATAATCCAAAATTTTTCTTGACTTTAGGGGGATATTTTTTGTATCAAAGGGTATTGTTTAAAAAGTTTTTAGTATTCAAGGAATAAAATTATGACACGTAGGTGTGAGATTACAGGCAAGCAAGTGATGTCCGGCAACAATGTGAGCCATGCAAAAAACAGGACTCGTCGTCGGTTTTTGCCAAATATGCAGAATGTTTCCTTTTATAGCGAAGTCATGAAGGGGCCGATTCGCCTGAGGACCTCCACTCGCGGTATTCGTACCATTGAAAAGATGGGCGGTATTGATCAATACCTTTTGAATACCGAAGGGACTCACTTTGGTCAAAAGCTAAAGCAGCTGAAGAAAGTAATCGAATCTAAGATGGCATCTTAGGGTTTCTTTTATTATTCCCTATAAAATAGCGTAAATTCACCTTGATTTTTAAATCACGAGCAGCTATATATGTGATATCAAGTCTCAAAAATAAGGGCACAGATGACCAAAGAATTTTGAGGGAGTTTGATGGGGACTTTGAGCCAGGAATATCTAGATATTTCGGCGAAAAGAACCTACCAAAATCACCAAAAGACCGCAGGTCAGATGAGCGTTTATTTTTGAGACTTGGTATAAGATGTCTAAACAAGGTCCCCATCGTCTAGAGGCCTAGGACACCGCCCTTTCACGGCGATAACAGGGGTT
>CAYOCE010000099.1:0-1745 GCA_964402405.1 uncultured Hyphomicrobiales bacterium
CCTGTAAGATACCAGAAATAATGGCAGTTATATCGAGGCCTCTTTTGTCCCATGCACCCGTCTTTTCCGGAGTTACAGTGGTTGATTCATCGATCTGGGTTTCGACCCTGGGGATGAAAAGATGCCCTACACCAATGTCCTCTGCGGTTTTGACTGTATCTCCTGTATCAACAAGGATATTCGTCGCTGCCTGTGGATTTACATTTGCAAAACCAGCTAGCATCCTCTTTCTAAAAGCTGCATGTGTAGTGTCTATTAAAGAAACAAAAGTTAACGTTAAAGTTATTTGAAACAAGATTTTTTTATTCATTTTTTTCTCCCGTAGTTTTTTATTTTTATAATATTTTTTTGTCATCCCAAGTCGTGCGACAATATTCTTCACCGTCATCCCAAACCGCGAGCGGTAGCGAGCGAGATTTGGGATCCAGGGATTATGAGAGGACGCAGTCCTCACCTTTGTGCTGGGTCCCAGGTCTCGCTCGCTATCGCTCACGGCCTGGGATGACAGCGTGAGGATGCCCTAAGCTCGATTTGGGATGACAGCCCCTCTTAAAATTTATAATTCACCCGTCCCATGATGGTGTGAAAGGTGGGATGAATTTTTGTTTGGAAATTTGTACTGGGAGGGCCAACATCTTCTAAAAACTCTCGGGATTTAAAGGGTTGATAAACCTCGTACACATAGGAAACACCTAGAGACCATTCAGGATTTACATGATAAAGCATCTCAGCTCCTGGGGCAAATCCCCACAAAGTTTTCTTTTGATTGGAGTTGTAAGCCCCCCCTTGCTCTAGATCAAGGTAATTTAAAGTAAACCTGGAATTAACAACACCCAATAATAGGTTCGCTGAAAAATCATTCCCCAGAAGAATGCCCCATTTTGTTAGGAGTTGCAAAGTATAGGTGCGAGAGAGCTGAAACCCATAAGTAGCGGGAGCTCCACCGAGAGTTATTACAGAATTTTTCTGAGCTTTTCCTTGATGAAGTAATCCTCCAACTTCAAATCCCAAGGAGAAAATATCCATTTGATACGTGTATCCAGCGAATATGCCTCCCGAAAAGGATGTCTTTTTCATATATCGACGTCCATCAGTTGATATATTGTTCGCACCGCCTCCTACTGAAATCATCTGTGTACCCATTTTGTGCTGGGCCATGGTGGAGCCTGCCCCCACGCCCACGTAAAACCCAGAGGCATGGGATGGGCCAGAGCATAGGGAATATGCAAATGAAAAAAGAAGTAACAGAAAAAATTTTGTTTTATTGATGCTCATAATTACTTTCCAAAAATAAGGTTATTATTAATAATTAGATCATTTTTGAAAAATATTGTCAAATTAATATGAGTATTTGGAGGGTGTTCGTAAATTATTAGAGATCATTCTGGCGGAAGTGGCCTAAGGCCATCCCGATGAAAATCGGGATCCAGGAACGCTAACGCGGGTGAGATCTTGGATATGTAGAGGCCCCTGGACCCCGTTTTTCAACGGGGTGGGCCGAGAGGGATTAAACATATGTACGTAATACGCATGCCGTAGCCTTTATCACCACTCTATGAACCACCCCGGCGGAAGCCGGGGTCCAGGAGAGCAGGTGCCATTCAAGGTCTTGCCCGCGTTAGCGTTCCATGGCCCCCCACCTGCGTGGGAGTAGTCCGAAAGGATGCGGGATATTGGAAAGGGTACAGGGGTGGTTGAAAAAGTGCCTATATGTTAAGCAAACTGAATCAGCTTCTGAGTATAGG
>CAYOCE010000100.1:0-1735 GCA_964402405.1 uncultured Hyphomicrobiales bacterium
TCCAAAGATTCTTTTAAATGCCCAGTCATTCTTGGGGTCTAAAAATTTACCAATTGTCATAATATGTTGTCCTTGCTGAATTTCAACACATCATATCAATCAACAAAAACCCTTGCAAGTCTTTTTTACATATTTTTTATAATTGTTATAAATTTATCAATCTATCTTGTTACGCTTCACCTAAACCCACATGGGCATAATGACGTATAGGGCGTGTCCCTCATCAGCCCCCTGAATAATTACCGGGGTGGTGCTTTCTGCAAGCAGAAATCGCGCCTGATTTGAATCAATCTGTTGCGCAATGTCCAATAGGTACCTGGAATTAAACCCGATTTCGAGACGTTTGCCATCATAGGAAACCTCGAGCTCTTCAGTGGCACTACCTTGGCTTCCATTAATGGAAGAAACCGTGATGCGACCTGTTTCAATGACCATTTTAACACCCCGGGACTTGTCTTGGGCAAGAGTTGACAGCATGGACACACGATCGATAGCATCCAAAAATTTCTTGCGATCTAAAGTCATTTCTAAATTATTTTCCTTGGGGATTACGGTATCATAATCCGGGAAACTTCCATCAATTAGGCGGGATGTAAGGCGCATGTTTCCAAATTGAAAAGAAATTTGGGTGTGAGATAGGGATATTTCCACATCTCCCTCAATATCCTCTAGTAAACGGCTAAGCTCTAAAATAGTTTTTCGGGGGATGATGACTCCAGGCATTCCGCTTGCTCCTTCGGGTTCTGGGATTTCAGCCTGAGCCAACCGATGGCTATCCGTTGCAACAGCCCGCAGGTAATCCTCGCCATTATGATGAATGGTATGAAGGTATATACCATTTAAGTAATACCGAGATTCTTCAGAAGACATGGCAAAACTAGTTTGATTGATTAAGAACCGTAGATTTTCCCCAGATACCTTGAATTTATGGGGGAGCTTGGATGCTTCAAAGGTTGAAAAATCATCTGCTGGTAATGTGGGTAAAGAAAATTTAGAACGACCCGCCACAATAGCAACCTGGTGGGTTTGATCATTCAGAGCAATACTGACCTCAGATCCATCGGGTAACTTACGCACAATATCATAAAACATCAGGGCATTAACTGTTGTTCTACCAGGCTCTGAAATTTGGGCACTGACGGTTTCTACAGCAGAAATATCCAAATCTGTTGTGCTTAGGGTAAGGGTGGACTCATGCCCCTCCAACAATACGTTGGCAAGGATGGGTGTTACTGTACGACGCTCTACAATTGCCTGTACGTGAGATAACGCTTTTAGTAAAATTGATTTTTCGACGCTTAGTTTCATTATTTATACCCTTCTTAAATATGAAACACAGTATAGGAGGTTCTACAACTTCAATCAAGAGTGGTCGTTACATAATCCAGGGTTTCCTTATTAAAAGTTTTTAAGCTACTTTCATACCCTTTTAACTCCCCCCGGCGGAAGTAGTTCGAAAGAAGTACAAAGAAGGAGTGTAGCGTGTAGCGCCACACGGCATCATTTTCCCAAAACTACTGTATTTACAATGTTTTCGAGGGTGGGGCGTGTAGCGCCACATGGCATCACTTTTCTATAATTCTCGTATTTACAATGTTTTCGAGGGGTGGGGCGCGTAGCGCCACACGGCATCATTTTCCCAAAACTACTGTATTTACAATGTTTTCGAGGGTGGGGCGTGTAGCGCCACATGGCATCACTTTTCTATAATTCTCGTATTTACAATGTTTTCGAG
>CAYOCE010000101.1:0-1657 GCA_964402405.1 uncultured Hyphomicrobiales bacterium
ATTGATGCTGAACTGTCTTTATAAAATTCAGACCGTTTTTTGAGACGATTTCGCTGTCGATAGGAAGGATTAGAGCAATAATTCCATAAGGGAATCGATCGAATCCCCCCTTGTAGAGAAAAATGAGGGCCTAATGGCCGCTTATAAAATTCTTTTTTTAGGATTTTTTAAGGAAATTTGGCTTTTTTGAACTGTTTATCTATATTAAGATAAAAGAAAATATTTAGGGGCTAAAAAAATTACCACAGATACATCAGGTATAGTTATTGTTCTTGATGAAAACAAAAATGGCAAAAATAGAATTTTTTATGATTTAAGTAAAAAAATTGTTCTGAATAAAAGTGAGTTTGTGGATTTAATAAAGAATGGAAATTATCCTAGTTACGAACTAAGAACAATTAATCGAGACGAAATTCCAGTATCGAAAAAAGATATTCGTTCTACAAATAACTTAGGGTAATAAAGGCTTAATTTTTTATAATTTGATCATCCCAAAGCTCTTCAAGAAAATCTTGCCAAGGATATATTTCAACTTCATCAACAATTCTCTTTTCAGAAGTCTGACAAATAAGAATCATCCGTTTACATTTATACTCGCTTTTAAATTTTTTTAATCCTTGCAAATATTCATTTTTGAAACTTGAGCTGGCCTTTACCTCAATAATAACTTCGCCCTTACCAAGAATGAAATCAACCTCATCTTTTCTTTGAGTACGCCAGAATTCTAATTCCCAATCTGCTCTATTTAAAAGTTGATAAGCTTTCAGCTCAAGAAAAATAAAATGCTCAAAGAGATCTCCAAACTCTATTGTTTTTTCCGACAAAGTTTTTCTTTTCACAAATGAGTTCAACACGCCTGTGTCAAAGAAATAGAATTTACTTGTAGAAACTTCTTTACGACTTCCTTTCTTTCTAAAAGGCTTTAGATTATAGCCAATCATAGTGTCTTCTAAGAGTTGATAATAATCTTTAATAGTACGTGCTGGTATGAAAGCATCATTGGCCAAAGATTCATAATTCAACAAGTGCCCGCTTGAGTGAGCAGAGAATTCTAAAAAACGAGCATAATTTTCTATTTTTCTAACAAATGCAGAAGCCTGAATTTCTTCTTTTAAATAAGTTCCTGCATAATCCTTAAGTTCTTCCCAAGGATCATTAGAAAGGTAAGCATCAGGAAGACCACCATAAAGAAGAAATCTTTTCAGGTCAAAGTTATGGTCTTTAACTTCATTATAATTAAAGGGAAGAAAATTCAGTTGTCTTGCTCTTCCGGCCATTAAAGAAGTATGACTTTTTTTCAAATTCTTTGCACTTGATCCAGTTAAAATAAAACGAAGCTTTTTATTACTTTCGATTAAAGAATGGACTTCATCCATTAAATTTGGAAGCTTCTGAATTTCATCAATACATACTAGATTATGGTTTTTGGTGATTGCTTTCTTAAGCATGCTTGGATCATAAGCAAATTGTGAAAAAGTATCAGTTTCAAGTAAGTTAAAATAAAGATCAGGTTTTATCTGCGTTTGAATAAAGGATGATTTACCAGTTCTTCTCGGGCCCAATAAGAGGACGCTTTTTTGCTCCAAGTGCTTTTTAATATTTAAAAATCGTTTTATATACATTTTTTAAGTATATGTGAAAATCCGTGGCAGTACCA
>CAYOCE010000102.1:0-1566 GCA_964402405.1 uncultured Hyphomicrobiales bacterium
CGCGGGGATGGTTTGAAACCGAAAGTAAACTAACAAAAAGGAGAAAGAAAATGGCCTATAGCAAAAAACTAATCGATCATTACGAGCATCCCCGGAATGTGGGGTCCTTTGATGGGAAAAAATCTGATATTGGAACGGGTCTGGTGGGGGCGCCAGCCTGTGGGGACGTGATGAAATTGCAGATCCAGGTGGATGATCAAGGGATTATTACGGATGCGAAGTTCAAGACCTTTGGGTGTGGATCCGCCATTGCCTCAAGTTCTGTAATTACCGAATGGGTCAAGGGAAAATCCTTGGAACAGGCAAAGGTCATTAAAAATACGGAGGTGGCTGAATACTTAGCATTACCTCCTGTTAAGATTCATTGCTCGGTTCTTGCAGAGGCTGCCATCAAGGCGGCGATTGAGGATTATCAGTCGAAACAGAGTGCATAGATGTCCAAAGCTATTCTCACCTTAACAGATCGTGCTATTGCCCATGTGCAAAAGCTCCTTGAAAATCGAGGCAAGCCATCGGTTGGGGTTCGTATTGGCATTCGTACTAAGGGATGTAATGGTATGTCTTATAATCTTGAATATGCAGATACTCAAAATCCTTTGGATGAGGTTGTGGAGCAAGGGGGGGTCAAGGTTCTGATTGATCCCAAGGCCATCATGTTTTTAATAGGATCCCAAATGGACTATGAAGAAACAGAATTAGAATCAGGGTTTACCTTCAAAAACCCCAATGAAAAAGGCCGATGCGGATGCGGAGAATCCTTCCATGTCTAAGGATCCCTTTGATATTTTAGGGGTTTCTAAAGTATTTGGTATAGACCTTCAAGATTTAAATAAAAAATACTTTGAATTACAACGGCAGTATCACCCCGATTGTTCTCCTTCTCAAGAATCATCTCAATCTATAAATTCCAGTGATATCAATTGGGCATACTCTATTTTAAAAAATCCGTTGATGCGTGCCAGGACTTTATTGGATATGGCAGGGGAAATGTTGCCGTTTGATAACCATCAGTTGCTCATGCAATCCCTAGAGGATCGGGAGACGCTAGAGACTTTGGAAGCCCCAGAAGACCTGGAAAATTTTGAGGCCCAGAAAAAAAAGACATTTCATCAAGGCATTGGAGATTTAGAAAAATCCTTTTGCCAGAATGATTTAGATCATGCCAAGAGTCTTCTTTTAGAATTGATTTACCTAGAAAAATTACTCCTAGAAATTCAAAAGAAGAAAGATACTTTTTAACAAGGGGGCGAAAAGTGGTTTTCCCGAAAGTAGGGGCCCCTACGGGGAGGTTGTTCGCGTGGGGTAAAATTAGGAGGGTGTAGCTAGTCGCGCCACATGGTATCACCTTTTCATAATCCTAGTATTTACAATGCTTTCAGAGGCGTAGCGCGTAGCGCCACACGGCATCACTTTTTCATAATCCTTGTATTTAAAATGCTTTCCGGGGTGGGGCGCGTAGCGCCACACGGCATCACTTTTCCATAATCCGAGTATTTACAATGCTTTCGAGTGTGTAGCGTGTAGCGCCACGCGCCACACCCATTTATATCCTTTTTATATCCTTTA
>CAYOCE010000103.1:0-1536 GCA_964402405.1 uncultured Hyphomicrobiales bacterium
GAGCACAATATCACTAGCTATTTGTTTTTCAAGAATTATTTTAATAGGTCTAAAATTTGTTTCTAAGTCATAATGGACCACCCCCACGTAGGTGGGGGTTCACCCTACCCCAAGAGAAAACTATCAATATCCCGAGAACCCCACTTTAAGAAAGCTTTTAGATCAACATGCGGAACATATACCTCGAACCACAATACATTACTCCATTGAGAAGTTTCTTGAGGCTGAAGGGAAGGGGTATTGAGAGATAAGATAAAAAAAGAATAAATCTCCAGAAGTTGAAATTAGGATTTTTTATAATTCGTTGATTTTTTGAAATATCATGTATATATTACATAAAGTATTATATAAAAAAAAGATTACTTGATAGGAGAATATAAAAATGCGTTTTTGTTCATATGTTATGCACTTCAGCCTCTTGCTAGCTCTTTCTTTACAAGCCCAAGATCAAGATGAGGCCACATTTGGTTCAGCAGGTGAGCTAAGAACACAACAATTCAGCCTAGATGGACAAACGATAGAATTTGCATGTCTCCCTACTGGGTTTAATGAGGGAGCAAAGTATGGACTAGAGCTCTCTTTAGGTAGAGGTGACCAAGGAGAGGCCTGGGAGGTTAGGGATTTAGTGCTTCCCCAAGAAGTCCTAAATTATAATGAGACTTTCTCTTATACTCAAGAAAACTCTAGATTAAAAATAGTATTTGACTGTAGATGCCCACGACATATTTCTCAAGCAGAAATTCCTTTGTATGAAAATAGTAAAATTCAGCAAGTAGGGGCACTAGTGGTAGTTCTAAGTACAGTAAAAGATGAATTGACAGGAACATACAAGACCATGATAGATGTTTCTTATGGCCTCGGGGGGGACCTGAAAGTAAATAAAGGCTATTTAAATCATGCCCATTTTCAAAACATGGTTATTACAGAAGCCATGGGTGGAGAGAGCTTTTTTACTTGTAATTTAATTGGAATATTGGATGATAGATTTCCTTTTACCATAAGAACCACACCTTTGATATAAAAAAGCTCAAAGATATTAAGGAATCAACTTTTTGAACCATTCCGCCCGAAAACAGGATCCATGTAACGTTCCTATTATCAATGCCTTGAATATCTTAAACACCCCTGGACCCCGACTTCCCGGCTACGCCTCCCGCCGTCGTACTACGCACTATGGCGTGAGCTATGCCGTGGCGAGTCGTCGGGATGGTTGAAAAGGGTACAGGGAATGAGTGGAAAGAGTGCATTTTACCCCAAGCGAACCATTCCCGCGGAGGCGGGAATCCATGTGCGGCAGCACACTGCACTACCCGAAGGTATCTGTGGATCCCCGCCTCCGCGGGGATGGTTAGAAATTTCCATAGCGCTAGAATTTGGACGAAAAAAAACCCGGAGAACTGGTTGGTCCTCCGGGTTTTTTCATCCAAATTTTAGGCAAAGAAAAAGGCCTGTCACGCTATAGCTCGTAGAGCGACGGCGGAAGGAGAATAGAAGACCTGGCAGCGACCTACTCTCCCACGCCTTAAGACGTAGTAC
>CAYOCE010000104.1:0-1514 GCA_964402405.1 uncultured Hyphomicrobiales bacterium
CTGGGCAACACACCCTCTTGCATTTTTGAAATGAATCAGGTAGTAAATGATATTTGCTCGAAAAGTTACCTTGTGTGAGGTGATAGTTTTTTTACCTAAAATTTTGAAAAGGTAATGATTTAAAGGTTTTTGAAAAATGGTTAAAAAAGTTCCAATGACATCTGCTGGATTGGCAAAGTTAAAGCAAGAACTTCAAAATTTAAAAAATGTTGAACGTCCTAATGTTATTAAGGCGATTGAGGAGGCTCGCGCCCATGGAGATCTTTCTGAGAATGCGGAATATCACGCAGCTCGTGAAAAGCAATCCTTTATCGAAGGGCGCATTGCGGATCTTGAGGGTAAAATCACGCACGCAGAAGTGATCGATATTTCAAAATTATCTGGTACAGATATAAAATTTGGGGCCCATGTAACGCTTTTAGATGAGGATTCCGAAGAAAAATTGGAATATCAAATCGTGGGTGAGGAAGAAGCTGACATTAAGTTGGGATTCCTTTCTATTAGCTCCCCTTTAGCTCGTGCCTTGATTGGCAAGACGAAGGCCGAAGTGATTGAGGTAAAAACACCTCGGGGTGAAAAATATTATGAAATTTTAAAAGTTGAATACCGGGCATAAAAAATCCTTATCCGATTTAACGTGTTGGATTTCCACGAGTGGGTGGGCTGGCACTGAAAAGCCCTGTATTGCTCTTGCAACCGCCTTGGGTTTTAAGCCCATCATCAAACGCCTAACCCTGAGATTTCCCTGGCGGTTTTTGCCAGAATCTCTATGGTTTTTCCCCTTAAAAGCTTATTCCAAATCCGGAGATTCTTTAAACTCTCCCTGGCCGGATGTGATTATTGGATCTGGCCGATATGCCTCTGCTGCCCTTGCAAAAATCACCAAAATAAAAAGAAATCAAAAAACCGTAACTCCCTTCACCATTCAAATCCAAGACCCCAGGCTCCCTTCCGATCAATTTGATGCCGTTGTAGCCCCCTACCACAGTCAAGTGGTTGGTGGGAATGTCATATCAACCCATGGGTCCCTTCATGGGATTACCCCCATGACCCTAAAAGAAAATGTGCTGGCCTTTAAAGATCTTCTGGATCAAATACCATCGCCTCGGGTTGCTGTTTTGATTGGGGGTAAAAATCCCCATTATAAAATGACCCCTGCAGGAATGTATAAGCTGGGCTGTGCTCTAAGGGATTTATATATCCATCAAGGTGTTGGATTGATGATTTCAAAATCCAGGCGTACCGAACCTTCGGCATATGCTGCTTTTAAAGAAGGATTGGGAGAAACGCCCGCTTATTTCTGGGAAGGTCAAGAAGGCCCCAATCCCTATCTAGCCTTTTTAGGGGCGGCTGATTACATTTTGGTTACCCAAGATTCTGTTTCCATGGTCACCGAGGCCTGTGCAACGGGGAAACCCGTCTATACTATCGACTTGATCAAAAAACGCACCCGTTTGGATGCCTTTCATCAATTATTACAAGAAAAAAACCTGACTCGTCCTTTTAAAGGAGTA